>JAOTWT010000218.1 GCA_029862725.1 Acidobacteriota bacterium
ACCTGTCTGCCAGTGGAACAGCAGCCAGATTACGACCAGCGCTCCAAGCATTGTGTATGCGCGTAGAGAGGAAGTCTTTAGCTTTTTGTTGCTCGATTCGTCAGTGTTTGCCATCGCGATTCCTTATTGTGTTACTCAGGTCCGTGGACCGTGGTCCGTGGTCCGCAGTCCGCAGTCCGCAGTCCGCAGTCCGCAGTCCGCAGTCCGCAGTCCGCAAAACCGATATTTGATCATCGATCAATGGACAACGACCAATGAACTCACCCCGTCGCCGCGGCCATCACGTTTTCCGGCGTCGCCTCTTCTCTTGTGAAACGACCGGTCGCGCGGCCCTCGTGAAGGACCAGGATTCTATCCGAAACGCCAAGGACCTCTGGAAGCTCCGACGACACCATGACGATCGCAAGGCCCTCTTCGGCGAGCCTGTTGATTTCGCCGTAGATCTCCTGTTTTGCGCCAACATCGATGCCGCGAGTTGGTTCGTCCAGAAACAGGATCTTCGGACTCGTAAGCAGCCATTTCCCGACGACAACCTTTTGCTGATTTCCACCGGAAAGCGTTCCCGTAACCGTCAGTGCCGAACCGGCTTTGACCTTCAACTTGCCCATAACATCATTGGTCGCCGCAAGTTCTTTCGGACGGCTTGTCAAAAATCGTCCCGAGATATCCTTCAGGCCTGCGAGTGTCGAGTTATCGAGTATCGTCTGGTCCAAAATCAGCCCATACCGCTTTCGGTCTTCGGTGACAAATCCGATACCGTTGTCGATCGCGGCCTTTGGAGAGTTGATGTCGACTTTTTTTCCTTCGACAAAGATTTCGCCCGAATGCTTTCCGCGCCACGCTCCAAATATCGTCAGCAATAATTCGCTGCGCCCCGCTCCCATCAAACCGGCGATACCGAGAACCTCTCCCTTTTTGACGGAGAACGAAACATCGTCAACCAGTTTCTTATCGGGATGTTCGAATTCAAACGCGGTAAGGTTTTTTACCTCCAGCGCGACCTCGCCGAACTCGTGCGAAACTTCAGGAAAAATATCCCCAACTTCGCGGCCGACCATAAGTGAAATCACCTGGTCCTTGTCCATCTCGGCTGCGGGTTTTGTTCCGACGGTCTGCCCGTCACGCAGAACGGTGATCCGGTCGCTCATCTTGAATACTTCGTCGAGCTTGTGCGAAATATAGATCATCCCGACACCGCGATCTTTCAGATCCCGAAGAATACCGAACAGCGTTTCAACCTCGGATTCCGTAAGCGCGGCGGTTGGCTCGTCGAGCACGAGAATTTTGGCGTCCTGAGAAAGCGCTTTTGCGATCTCGACGAGTTGCTGCTGGCCGATCCCCAAATTGCCGACCTCCGTCTGAGGATTGAGATCGAGGCGCAGGTCTTTGAGCAGCCGGGCGGCGTCCTGGTACATCTTGTGCCAGTTAATGACACCGAAGCTGGCGGGTTCGCGACCGAGAAAGATATTTTCGGCAATCGAAAGTTCTTTTACGAGAGATAATTCCTGGAAAATGATTGCGATCCCTGCTTCTTCTGCCTCACGTATGGTTTGAAACTGCTGGACATCCCCCTTGATCGAGATATCGCCATCGTAGTTTCCAAACGGATACACGCCGCTCAATACCTTCATGAGCGTGGACTTACCGGCTCCATTCTCGCCGACGAGGGCGTGGAACTCTCCCTCCAAGAGGTTGAGATTCACGTTGTCCAGGGCCTTGACACCCGGAAACTCCTTCGTGATATTCCGCATTTCGAGCAGTGCTGTCATATATCTAGTAACGAGTCCAATCTAAAAAGCAGCTTAAAGTTCGGTTTGGCGATCATTCCCAGTTTTCATGTTGGTTAAGATCCAACAGAGCGTCGGGGACGCGTCAAGAACGCAGGCCCGCGTGCAGCGCATCTTCGATGCTTTGATGAATCACGATCACGTTCGAATTAAATATGCGGTAAAAGTTAACACGTTTTATTTCTTTTTAGAGTGAACCAGGGCTCAAAACTACTCCGGCTTCTTAGGTCTCTTATCTTCCGGCACATTCAAATAGACATCGTCAAACGAAATCCATCCGTCCTTGATTACCGTGTCCATCAAGTTGTCCTTGTCGACCACGATTACCTCAAGCAGGATCGCCCGGATCGGTTTTTCAATTCCGTCGGATTTAAACTCTTCAGAATCGAGCTTTTCCTTCTTAGCGAGTTTGATTGCGGCCTCGACCGCACCGTTCGCAAGCGGCGTAATCGGCTTATAAACAGTCATCGTCTGTTTACCTTCGGCGATTCGCTGAAGTGCAGCTTTCTCGGCGTCCTGGCCGGTAACGAGGACCTTGCCGGCGAGTCCCTTTGTCTCTAAAGCGGAAATCGCACCGCCCGCCGTACCGTCGTTGGAAGCGATCACAACATCGATCTTGTCGTTGTTTTGGGTCAGAGCGTTTTCAACGATCTTGAGCGCTTCGTCGGGTTTCCAGTCTTTGGCATGCTGGTCGGCGACTATCTTGATATCGCCCCGGTCGACCGCGGCTTTTAACACGGCATTCTGCTCTTTCTTCATGATCATGCCGTTGTTGTCGGTCGATGCGCCATAAACGAGGACGTAGTTGCCCTTCGGCACTCTCTCGAGCGCATATTCGGCCATCTTGCGGCCAATCACGGGAACCTGATGGGAAATATAGAGATCGATCTTGTCATTATTGATCAGGCGGTCATAGCTGATCACCGGAACATTTTGAGCCTTGGCCTTGTTGACCATCGATGCCGCCTGGGTCGAGTCATGCGGAGCTATTACAAGGACATCGACACCCTGTGTCAGGAGATTATCGACATCGTTCGCCTGCTTGTTCGCGTTTGCATTCGCGACCGTAACTACGCACTCGACCTCCATTTTCCTGCAGTGCGCTTCGAAGGCTTCCTTGTCCTTTGTCCAGCGCTCTTCTTTTAAGGTCGCCATCGAAAAGCCAATCTTTATCTTTCCACCGCTGCCGCCGGCTTCAGGACCGTTACCCTGATCGGTGGGTGCCTGGACGCATCCGTTGAAAGCAATTGCTCCAACCGCAAAAACAAGTACCAAAACTCTCTTCATCATCTCCATCGATTAAAACTCCCGCTGGTCAAAATAGATTTAGTCTGTAACTTCAAACCGGGCTTCGATCACATCGACCGAATTCCCTCCGACCTGGATTTTAAAAAAGCCCGGTTCAACTACCCTTTTCATTTCCCGGTTGTAAAAGCTTAACTTGTCGGGGGTGATCCTGAAAGTGACTTTTTTGGTTTCGCCCGGGTCCAAAGTGACTCTCTCAAAGTCTCTCAGTTCTTTTACGGGCCGCGTTACCGAACTTACTTCATCCCGAATGTATAGCTGCGCAACCTCATCGCCGGCGCGCGTACCCGTGTTCTTTACGCCGACGGACACCGTAAGCGAACCGTCTTTTGTGACTTTCCCGGACGAAAGCTCAAGATTCGAAAAGCTGAAGGTCGTATAGCTGAGCCCATGACCGAAAGCATAAAGCGGATCGGTGGTTGAGAATAGATACCCGCGCCTCGACGTTGGCTTGCGATTATAGAAGATTGGCAATTGTCCTACCGATTTTGGAAATGAAACCGGAAGCTTCCCCCCGGGGTTATAGTCGCCAAAAATCACATCCGCCGCGGCCGTCCCGCCTTCTTCGCCGAGATAGAATCCCTCAAGGATTGCCGGCACATTTTCGGCGACATAGTTTATCGCCAGCGGCCCGCTGTTGGTCAGGACCGCGACGACCGGTTTTCCGGTCGCCTGGATTGCTTTGACCAGTTCGTTTTGCCTGCCGACGAGTTCGAGCGAATCGCGGTCTCCGAGATGATTGTCGGCCCAGCCTTCCTTGTTGGTGTCCTCATTGCCGCCGATCGAAAGCACTACCACATCGGATATGGCGGCAGTCTTGACTGCCTCGGCAATAAGCCGCTTGTCGTCGGCCTCATCGTTGAGCGTGGAGGTATCGGCGAACCAGTTGCCGTCTTCCTTCGTTATCTTTACGCCCTTTGCATAATTGACCTTCACCGAGCCGCCAACCTTGTTTTTAATACCCTCAAGCAGGCTCACCGAACGCGGCGGTGCCGGGTCGGTATATCCGCCGAGGTGTGCTCTTTCGGCGTTCGGGCCGATCACCGCGATCGACTTTATTTTGGTCCTGTCCAGCGGAAGCGTGTTGTTCTCGTTCTTTAAAAGGATGATCGCCTTGCGGGCTGCTTCCGCCGCCAGAGCGCGGTCCGCCGCCGTGTCCGTCAGGCGTTCGGCCTTCGCCGGATCGACATAGGGTTTTTCAAAGACGCCGACCTGGAACTTCGAATACAGTATTCGCGACACCGCCTTGTCGATGAGCTTTACAGGTATCTTACCTGCCTTGACCTGTTCGACGAGGGTCGTGTTTACATCGGGGTCGGGCAACTCGATATCGAGGCCCGCTTCGAGTGACTGCTTCGCGGCCTCCGCTTTGTCGCCAGCGACAAAGTGCAGTGTCCCAAGCTGGGTCATCGCATAGTAGTCGGAAACAACAACGCCTTTGAACCCCCACTCTTTGCGAAGGACATCTTCGAGCATCCACCTGTTTGCATGGACCGGTATGCCGTCGACCTCGTGATATGCCGGCATGATGCTAAACAGGTTCGCTTCCCGTACAGCCGCTTCGAATGTCGCAAAATGCGTTTCGCGCAAGATCCTCTCGGAGATATTTACAGGGCCGATGTTCGTACCCCCTTCCGGCTGTCCGTGCCCTGCGTAGTGTTTGCCCGTGGCGATCACGTGCTCATCGTCTATTTGAGGCTGGTCGTACGTCGCCCCGCCCTGGAGGGTCTTTACGATCGCAACGGCCATTCGCGACGCCAGATAGGGATCCTCGCCGTAGGTTTCTTCGGTCCGGCCCCAACGCGGGTCGCGGGCAAGGTCCAGATTGGGTCCGAGAACATGATGCGTGCCCCTGATCCTCGTGTGCAAAGCGCCGACGGTAAAAACACGCTTTATTAATTCCGGATCCCATGTCGAAGCAAGCGAAATCGGAACCGGAAAAACAGTGCTTCCTTCGCCCATGTTCCCGTGCAGAATTTCGTCGTGAAAGATTGCGGGGATTCCGAGTCTCGTATTCTCAATCAGCCATTTCTGTGCGGCGTTTGCGTATTCGGCAGAACGGCGCGCGTTTCGCATCTCCCTTTGACGGGCGAAGTGTCCGATCCCGTGCGGCATTCTCTCCTTTGCGAGAATGGCTGAAAACTCGCCCCCAAAAGGCAGCTGATCCTTGGGTACCGCGCTATTGTCATTGGGTTTTGCCATCCAGACGCTCATCATTTGGGCCACTTTTTCTTCGAGCGTCATGCGCCTGAGTAAATCTTCGACCCTGTCATCGATGGGAACGGTCTTGTCTTTATAGAGCGGACTCTTTGCCGAAACGGGAGTCTCCGCGGGAAATAGAATCGCCCCGAACAACAGGGTCAGTATCAATCCCGTAACGTATGCCTTTGAGAACCCGGAGTGTCCCGATAGATAAGTTTCGCTTTTCATAATCTGGTTTCGCCTACTCAACGCCGAGAAGAATGTCCATCGTTATCTGGTCGAGGCGCTCGTACTGCAATCCTCTCGACGCCATCTGATTGCGGTCGAATTCCGCTTCCAGCAACGACCGTGAGTCTTCTTCGCTGAACACACGGCCTTTTGCGTTATTATTGAGGCTCTCCGAATCGCCAAGGATCGCCGCGATCTCCGGATGCTCATTCCAGCGTTTCGCCTTTTCTTTAAGGATCAAATAGGTACGCATACAGCCGCGCGCAAAGTCCTTGACCCCCTCGTAGTCTTCCGTGCGGTAGGCGT
>JAOTWT010000219.1 GCA_029862725.1 Acidobacteriota bacterium
AACTGAAATACTGATGGGAACCGTCGGCGGTAGCCGATGGCGAACTGGAAAACTAATGGGAACCGTCGGCGGTAGCCGATGGCAGCCGCAAATGTCTTCGATGCCGTATAACGGACTCGACCTCAACGGTTTAGTGGTGTAAATGGCGCACGGGCATTCTGCCCGAACGATCGCTTGCGTTCAAAAGTCTGGTACACCCAGAGCACGGAAATCCTAAATCGAACCGGGTAAACTGAGAATGGCGACAGCTTTAAATACAAAGCAAGAAATCAATGGTCAATGGTCACGGAAAAATCCTTGGCTTTTTTCACGAACAACGGATCTCGCGGTGTTCCTGGGAAGCGCCGTTGCGTCGCTGTTTCTGCTCGCGCTCGGGTGGCAGCTTGGCCTCATCGATGGTGAGACACCCGGTTGGACATGGATTACCGCGATACTGATGGTCGATGTCGCACATGTCTGGTCGACCAGTTTTCGCACTTACTTCGACACCGAGGAGCTAAAAAGCCGTTTGTGGTTATATCTCCTGGTCCCGTCACTCGGTTACTTGTTTGGAGTACTGCTTTACAGCGAAGGGCGCATGGTCTTCTGGCGAATTCTTGCTTATATTGCTGTCTTTCACTTCGTAAGACAGCAATACGGATGGGTCGCACTCTATCGAAGAAAAGGAGGCGAGACATCGAAGTTTTCTTATTGGATCGATACTGCAGCGATATATATCTCGACAATTTATCCACTTTCTTTTTGGATGACATCCGGGCAACGCAACTTCAACTGGTTTGTCGAGGGGGATTTTGCCGTTATTCCGCAGTTAGTGGAAACACTCCTTTTCCCGTTCTATATCGTCGCGCTCGTGCTTTATTTCGGAAAATCGGTCTACCAGTACTATAAATATGGCTTACTTACAATTGGTAAGGATATCGTAGTCGCGACAACCGCGATCTGTTGGTATGTCGGAATTGTCGCCCTCAACTCGGATTATGCTTTTACAGTGACGAATGTGATTATTCACGGCGTCCCGTACTTTGCCTTGATATACTTATATGCCAGGTCGCGCCGCAAAAATGCGAATAGAATTTACAGGGGTCTCTCCTCCAATTGGATCGTTTTTCTGGCGACACTCTGGTTGTTTGCATACTTCGAAGAACTGGTTTGGCATAAAGGTGTCTGGCACGAAAAATCCTGGTTGTTCGGTGCGTTCTGGGATTTGGAAGGGTGGAAAATGTACATCGTCCCTTTGCTGGCTGTTCCGCAAATAACGCATTATGTGCTCGATGGTTTTATATGGAAGCGGAAGTATAATCAATTCTTATGAGATTCTTTCTGATCGCTTTAATTCTAGTCGTGGGAATGAACGGATGCGGGGGAAGCGACCCTGACGACCCGGGAATACTCTCCCTGTCCAGCGACCGCGATAAGGCGATTGAATTGGTTGAAGACGCAAACGAAGACCTCAAGCGTATAAGGGTGCTTTACAGGGAGAACAATTCAAAGGTAAATGATCTGAAAACGGCGTTGTCGGCAAATGAGATCGGAAAAGTAAAAAAGATGTCGGACGACTTATTGCTCGTAATCCTGGACGGCTACGCACTCGCTGAGAGCGCACAGGAAAAGATCTCGAAGGCCCAGCGTCTGGATATCCACACGGATTTCAAATACTACCTAAGCCTCAAGGAAGAGGGTCTCGCGATGCAGATCAAGGCGTTTGATTATCGTCGGGATTCGGCGAAGCTTTTCCGGGATAAATTTGGGAGCGACGACAAAACCGCTATGGCGGAAGCCGCGAAGAAGTTTAAGGAAAACGAGGCCAATTTCGAAAAAACCATGGCCGAGGCGACAAAGATAAGCCTGCAGGCGGATCAACTTTACAAAGAGGTAAACAACCGTAAAAAGTAACGGGGTTGAAGTTCTTGGTCGTTCAAAGAAAGACTAACCGCAGAGACGCAGAATACGCGGAGCTTGCGCGGAGAAACAATCAATCACTCACAGCGAAGTCTCAGCGACCTCCGCGCCCCGGCGGTGGATTCTGGCAACCGAAATCGGTTCCCGGTTAGTCTCTAGTTCGAATCATCGCGCGTAATCGATTCGTTCCGTTTCAGCTGAAGCGTTGCTCCGGGTCTCTTGTCGGGAGTCACGCTAATCGTCTGGCGAGCCCGGTCTCTTACCACAGTCAGCACAACCGGCTCTTCGTTGTCCCCGCGCATACCGCGGAAGAGATCGGAGTGATTCTTTACCTCTTTACCGTCAATTTCAACGATTACATCTCCGGCGCGAAGTCCGGCCCTTTCGGCAGGACTGTCTTTTGTGACGTCGTTAATAAGCAGGCCCTTGCCTCCTTCCACTCCAAAATAGTCCCCGAGCTGTTTCGTTAAAGACACGACGCCGACGCCCAGATACCTACCGGAAAAGAAACTATAAGCGCGTGCGTCGTCAATCTTGAGGCCATCCGGCAACACACGTATTTCGGGAGCAACCGGCATCTCAGGCATAGGTGGAAATTCAAAATCGGGAGCCATCGGAGGCTCCGGCGCGATCGGTAGCTCTGGAAATACGAAATCTCCGGCGGTGACAAACTGAAGGCCTTTTCGTTTGCCCATAGTAACAGGGATCTCAATCTCGGAACCGCCCCGAACTACGGTCAAATTTACTTTATGGTCCGGCGCGACCTCACGAACCATACGCGTGAACTTCCGGGTGCTCGTGACTCTTTCACCGTTGAACTCCACGACCACATCGCCTTCCTGGAGGCCGGCCTTCTGCGCGGCCGAATCCTTAATCACCTTCCGAATTGCGACCCCCCTGACCTCTGAAAGTCCCAGTTCCTGATAGTTCTCACTCGAAACCTCCTTTAATTCCACCCCTAGATAACCTCCAGAGCCGGCGAGTGCAATTCTGTACATAGATTCGGCTTTATCCTTCTCGGTCTTTTCAGCTTTGGGCACTTTTTGGGCGTAGGCCGCCGCGGCGAGAATCGTCGTAAGCAAAACAAAAACAAAAGACTTGCGGTACATAAAATTACCTCCTATGTTGAAGATTGTGTTTTTATTATTACAGCAGTAGCTATAACGATGGTTGTATAGTTTTTGTTGCGCGAAGGCCCTCAATCGGTTGCTTAGCAGTCAAAAAAACAAGTATATCAATTCGGCGAAGATTTATCGATTTTTGGAAAAAAGACTTACCGCGGAGACGCAGAACACGCAGAAGTATCGCTGAGAAAAAAATGTCTCTGCGAAATCTCAGCGACACCCTCGCCTCGGCGGTAGATTCTTAATAATTAGAAAGCGATTCACCGCGGAGACGCAGAATGCGCTGAGGAATCGTCAGGGGGGCATACGAATAAAAATTCAAGCCGTTCAGCGCAGTTTTTCAAACCTCTCTGCAGCCGCTTCGAGTGTCGAGTCTTTCTTGCAGAAACAGAAGCGCACCTGCTGGCTGCCAAGCGAAGCATCGTGATAAAACGATGAGCCGGGGACCACCGCGACCCCAATATCGCGAATGAGGTATTTTGTGAACTCGATATCGTCCGAAAAACCGAATTCCGCGATATCGGCCATTACGTAATAAGCGCCTTCCGGGCTTCCGCACTTGAATCCGACATCCTGTAAGACAGGGACGATAAAATCGCGCTTTCTTTGGTAGTCTTGCTGCAATTCGGTGTAATAGCTTTTTGGCAAGCTAAGCGCGTAAGCACCTGCTTTTTGAAGAGGATGCGCTGCCCCGACCGTCAGGAAATCATGAACTTTCCGGATCGCCGATGAAATATCCGGCGGAGCTATGCAGTAGCCCACACGCCAACCAGTTACCGAGTAGGTTTTTGAAAGGGAATTGACAACCACCGTGCGTTCACGCATCCCGTCGATCTGCGCCATCGAGATATGCTCGCGCACACCCACGTCGCCCGCTCCTTGTCCCTGTTCCCCAAATAAAATGTGCTCGTAGATCTCGTCAGTAAAACAGATCGCATCGAACTCGATGCAAAGGCCGGCGAGGAACTCCATTTCATCGCGTGTAAAGACCTTGCCGGTCGGGTTATTTGGATTACACAATATGATCGCTTTTGTTTTGTTATTAAACGCGTCGCGCAGGGCATCGCGGTCAAAAGTCCATCCCGACTCTGAAAATTCGAGCGCGACGTGAACCGGTTTGGCGTCCGAGAGTATCGCGTCCGGCGCATAATTCTCATAGAAAGGCTCGAATACAATCACTTCTTCGCCCGGATCGACAGTCGCCATCATTCCGGCGATCATTCCCTCGGTCGATCCGCAAGTTACTGTGATCTCTGTCTCAGGATCGATATCGAGGCCCAAAAACCAGCTTGTTTTTTCGACGATCGCATCGCGAAAGTCCTTAGTGCCCCACGTGATCGCATACTGGTTAAAGTCTTCCGCGATCGCTTCCTGTGCGCGTCTTTTGATATCTTCCGGCGCAGCGAAGTCCGGGAATCCCTGACCCAGGTTGACGGCGCCGTATTTCGCCGCCTCGCGTGTCATTTCGCGTATCACCGATTCGGTGAAGCTTGCGGCTTTTTTTGAAATTCTGTTTTTTGAACGAGTTGGTGTAGTCATCTTGGCCAAATTCTAGCAGATATTCGATTGATTTTGAGGATACTTGAACCTGCCGGCAATTGAAATCGAAATCCCGGCCGGACCGGAGAGCAAATGGCAGCAATTTCGAAAACAGCTCCTGCTAAAAACTCTTGGGTTCTAATTTGCTGTGCGAGTCGCACTCAAAGTCCAGGAAACTTCTGGATCGATAGAGGATTCGGGCAGGAACTCCGAGAAGAGCTTGCGGATCTTCTTTTCGTCGGATTCCACGACTGCGCGCCCAAAGTCCCGAACCAAACGGTCGACCTCGTCTTCTGAATATGTAGCGAGTTTTCCGATATAGATTTTTGGATGTTTGGTTTTGAGCAGATCTTCTCCGGTAATCTCAAGCTCTTCGTAGAGTTTTTCCCCATCGCGAATTCCCGTAAACTCAATCGCGATATCTTCATAAGGCCGGAGCCCTGAGAGCCTGATCATATCTTCGGCCAAATCCAGCACACGGACGGGTTCACCCATATCGAGTATAAAGATCTCACCGCCAATGCCGAGCGCGCCGGCCTGGAGGACGAGCTGCGACGCTTCCGGGATGGTCATGAAAAAACGCGTCATCTTTTTGTCCGTTACCGTCAGGGGGCCCCCATGTTGTATTTGCTCGCGAAAAATCGGTACGACCGATCCCGCTGAGCCAAGAACATTGCCAAACCTGACGGCGACATAGCTCGTATCGAATTTCCGGTCGAGGGTCTGCACAACCAACTCTGCGACCCTTTTTGAGGCCCCCATTACGGAAGTCGGATTGACGGCCTTGTCGGTCGAAATCAAGACGAAGTTGCTCGTACCGTATTCTCCGGCCAGCCTGCCCACCAACTCGGTTGCGAGGACATTGTTCTTTACAGCTTCCGTGACATTGGCTTCCATCAGCGGGACGTGCTTGTGGGCTCCCGCATGAAAGATCACTTCGGGTTTAAAGCGCTCGAACAACTGCCGCATGCGCGGCTCGTCGCCAACATCGGCTAGCAGTGGATCCACCACAGTTGCGGAAAAATCCCGGGACATTTCACGGTTTATTTGGAAAAGCAGGAACTCGGCGCGCTCGACAAGCAGAATTCGTTCCGGTTGATATGCGGTGATCTGCCGGACCAATTCCGATCCGATCGATCCACCAGCCCCGGTGACCATTACCGTCTTTCCGGTCAGGAATGAATGCAGGTTGTCACCGTCCAGTTCGACTTGCTCTCTGCCGAGTATGTCCTCGATCTGGACGTCTCGGATCCGGCTTAC
>JAOTWT010000220.1 GCA_029862725.1 Acidobacteriota bacterium
TGAATTTTGAAGCTCTTACTGGGAGCGCGGACGGCCCGTCCGCAATGAGCGAAGCGAACAAGTCCTTTTCAGTAGACTCCAGGTGACAGGTGACAGGTGACAGGTGACGGGTGACGGGTGAATTTTGAAGCGTTACTATGAGCGTCGACCGCCCGTCCGCAATGAGCGAAGCGAACAAGTCCTTCCAGTAGACTTTAGGTGACGGGTGAATTTGAAGCGTTACCGGGAGCGCGGACCGGCCGTCCGCAATGAGCCAAGCGAACAAATCCTTTTCCAGGGTGACATAGAACGGTGCGATCAATTCTTGATCTTGCCGTTTTTTTTCTTGCTCTTGGAATTAATTAGCACTAGCATCGCTTTATAGGGACAAGGGAAGCGGGGACCTTCTGATAATCGATAATGGATCGATGAAAGTTGAAAGAACCAGTGGTTAGAGTCAAAAACAGAAAACAGCTTTTCAAATCGTCGGAAATGGCGATAGAGACGTTTTCCGACTCGAGGTACCGGGCAAAAATCGTCGAGGAACTCTCGGAGTTCGAATCCGTCTTACGACTTCGTCGCGATGTGTTCAAAAACGAGCTCACTGGAGACAAGGCCAATGGCCTTTACTCGGATTTTGACGATTACGACCCCAAATGCATTCACCTCATCGTCACCGAAAAGGATACCGGTCTCGCCGTCGGAACATACCGTCTCAACTCGTTCAACGGATCGGTGGAAGGGTTCTATGCTTCAAGCGAGTTTCAACTGGATAAACTGCCGTACGAAATGCTGGCAAAATCGGTCGAACTGGGCCGTGCCTGTATCGCCCGTGAACACCGTAACTCCCGTGTTTTGTTTCTGTTGTGGAGAGTGTTGGCGGGATTTATGGAAGCATCCGGGTGCCGATACCTGTTTGGATGCTGTTCCATCTTTACACAGGAACCGCAGGTCGCGGCGGATGTCTTTGCCAAACTTCGAGCCGATGGCCATGTCGATCAATCGCTACATATTTTTCCGCAGCCCGACGTCACGATCCTCAGCGATGATCTAACGGGCGACGCCGCCGCCGCCGAGATCCCTCCTCTTGTAAATATTTATATGCGCATTGGCGCGAGAGTGTATGGCGAACCCGCAATCGACCGAAGGATGAAAACTGTCGATTATTTTGTCGTCTTCGATCTGGACGAGATAAACCGCAAGTACCGCAAGATGTTCTTTGCGGATTAAAGGAATTGGTTTACAAGTAACTTCGGCCCGCCGCTCACGGCTTACAGCGCACCCAAAATCATTGACTTACCTCCAATTCTCCTATACTTTCGGCCACAATCCCCACTATTTTTGACATTTCTGGGTTAACACACTGGAGGACAAGATGAACCTAAGGACTTTTGTTGCCGCAGTTGTTGGAGCCATCGTGTTGTTTACTTTGGGTTTTTTGATCTATGGGTTGGTGTTGGACAGTTTTATGAAGGCCAACGTAGTTGAGTACGCAGGGCTGATGAAGGACCCGCCGAACATGGTTGCGCTTGGCCTGCACAACCTTGTGCTGGCGTGGTTCATCGCCTTCGTTTTTGACCAATGGGCGGAAATCCGCAATTTTGCCGGCGGTTTTGTCGGCGGCGCGGTGATCATGTTTGCGGTCGCGCTGGCGACCGTTTTGGGCTATCTGGCGTTTATGAACATCTATAAGAGCCTCGCGATGCCCGCAGTGGACGTAGTTGCGGTTACGATCATGGGCGCTATCACCGGCGGCGTGATCGGTCTGATACTTGGCAAAATGGGAGAAGCGCCCCAGGAAGCCTGAAGGCGCAAATGAAAAATCAAAAATGGAGAATGCAAAAATGAATTAGGTGATATCGAGGCACTGAATGCGTTATTGAATTTCTCAGAAGTTCAATTTACGTTCTTCATTTCTTATTTTCCATTTACCATTTAGTGACTAGTCAATCTTGACGTAGTTCGCGTGAACGACGATCTTTCTGACCGAATCGACCGCTTCAAAAACGACATTGTCCTTGCTTTCGCGGGTTACGACCTTCGAGTTGCCGGAAACGGTCTGCTCGGAGGTTTTTCCTTTTCGCGAATCCGCCAGGAACGCCGAGACATTTTCACGTGTCACGGTCGTGTATGACTTTTCGTTCATCTTCGCGACGGCTTCGATAGCGGCGGCCTTGAGCATTCGCGGCCAGAGTTTCTTAAACAGCGAGTTCGAAACATAGATATCGGCGCTGTTGATCTTCCCGTTGATGGCAAAGGCGTATCCGATGACGTCCTTTTTGCCGTCGGTGATATCCGAGAGTTTGTCGAGATACTGCTCGATCGTGGCCCTTACCTTCTTGTTTTCAAGACTTAGCTGAAGACTCGATTCAGATTTTTCGTCATTGACCGTTGTGCCGACAACCGTACTCAGTTTGTCCTGAGCCTTTGAAACCTCGCTCCAGACCTCCCGCTGCGATTTCGACTTGTTGGCTGCGAGCTTCAGTTCTTTGGAAACGATTCTCTCGTTGGAGGAGCTGAACTTGCCGCTGTCCTCGCCACCCCGTTGTTCCCAGCGGCCTGATTCGACGCAAAAGGCCTGGATCCGTATCTTGCCCGATCTTGCGGCGACAATGATCGAAACGGCCAGCACGCGGTCCTGTTTTCCACCTTTTACGATGTCGCCCGACTGTATGAAGACGTCGTGCGTCTTCGAGAGATTCTGAACCATCAGTTCGTTAACATCCGATGTTTCATACACGACAAATTCTTTATTTTCCAGAGCCTCGCCGAGAGTCAGTATGTTGTTCTTATCGTATTTATCCCCGCCGTGAATAAGAAAGATCGAGAGATTATTGTGAACATAGGATTTAGAGATCCGGTAATCCTGAGCGAATACACCTGCCGCCGCCGCGACTATTATCGCGACGCAAAAAATCAATCGTAACTTCATGAGAAACACTCCTTATTTTTGCAAAACAAATTGAAAGGGAAGACTGTTTTTTACAGAACGGTTACGTTTTAGATACTTGCGGGATCAGTCGGAATGGACGACAAAAAATAGAATGGGAGGCACTAATAACATTTGTGGAGAATCGCCTCTTCGCCAAGGCGGAGTGTGAAATCCCCGATTTCCAGATCCGATTCGGTGAGGGTGATCTTAATTGTCATGTCCTTGCCGGCGATTTTGCCTTCAAATCTGGCGGGAACGATATCGGGTTGAGAGTCGGGGCTAAGTGCTCCCGGGGCAATTCGCTTAAAGAGCCCGGTGACGCAAAAATCCCCCTGATCATCGATCATCAGCTTTTTATTGATTTCGGCGTCCGCGCAATCGAATTCGATCTCGACCCCGTTCTCGACGACCGACAGGGCAATCCCGGTGCCGCCCCAATTGCCTGGCGCGACCGCTCTTTTTTCCTGGCCTGTCAATTCATTTGCCCGTGCTTCGTGCTCAAGTGCCGTTTGAAGGATCAACGGCGTCAAAAGAAGCGCCAAAAGGAATATGAATACCCGTTTATTCTTCATTACCGTCTGAATCGTGAAATTGGAATACCGGATCATAACAGAGATTAGTATACGAATCCGTGCCCCGGGTTGGTTGCATAAAGCCCCGCGACCCATACCCGCACAGCTGCATTGATCCGATTGACTGTGAGACGTCTAACCGGCCTCGTAATCGATATCGAATATTTCAGTCAGCTTGGAGATGGCGAAGAGCTGCATGATTCGATCGGTCGGGTTCAGAATACGCAACTGGCCGCCTTCCTCACGGTTTACCGCCGTGAGGGCCGAGATGAGCTCGCCGATACCGCTCGAGTCGAGGTATTCAACTCCTTGCATGTTGAGCGACAATTTCGGGTGTCCTTCGCGAATCTGACTGCGGATCGCGGACCGCAGCGTCGTGTTCGACTCTCCAAAAACGACATCGCCTGTGAGGTCGAGTATTACCGTATCGCCTGCTTTTCTTTTGGAAATGTTTAGATCTGCCATTTGCGCCTCCACTTGAACATTCAATTCTCGCCACGGAATTAATCGGCGGCGTTTTCGGATCGTTCCTTGTCTCCTTTCAGGATCTTGATCGCTCTGTCGATGTGCTCGGAATCCCCGAGCAAGACCAGTATATCCTGTTCTCGGATCTCAAAATCTGCACCCGGATTTACTTCTGTTTGGCCGTCGCGAATAACAGCAATAACGGTAGCCCCGGATCTACTCCGCAAATTTAATCCGGCAAATGTCTTTTGTATTGCGGCCGCACCTTTATTGATCTGGCAATTCCCGGTAGTCGCCGTATGTAGAGCGGTGTTTAGATTCGAAATCCGGGTGTCTTCCGGCATCGCACGTGCGCGAAGCACTTCGTAACTCTGACGGCGAATGACATCGGTCTGGCTTTCGATCACCGGCCTCGCCACGCCGTAGCGCTGAAGGACCCGCGAAAAGATCTCGATGCTGGTTTCAAATTCAACCGGTATGACTTCACTCGCACCGAGTTTAACCAGCTCAGTAATTTCGGAGATGTGTTGAGTACGGACAAGAATGTAAAGGTCCTTGTTCAAGAGCCGTGCCTGGCTAACGGCACGTCTCGTCGCAACCGGGTCAGAAATGGCGAGCACCAGAGCGTTTGAATTTTCGACCCCCGCATTTTTAAGCAGTTGTCGCCTCGTGGCGTCGCCGAAATTTATTTTCTCGCCTTTCGCCCTTGCGCGGCGTACCTTTTCGCTATTTATCTCAAGGATCGTGTACGGCACAAGGGCATTCTTGAGCACCCGCGCGAGATGCTGTCCGTTTATCCCGTAACCCACGATAATAACGTGATTATTGAGCCCGCCGCTCGAAGTGACATGGATACTTTCAGCAGTGTCTTCTGCTTCTGTAGATTCGCGCGGGCCTATGAGCGACTGCACAAAATAACCAAACCGCGGAGCTATTCCGATCAGGAAGGGCGTCGCGAACATCGAGATTATCGAGGCCGCCAAAAACACCTGGTAATCCGTGGCCGGCAAAAGATCCGTTCCGCGGCCGGCTTTTGCGAGGACAAAAGAAAATTCACCGATTTGGGCGAGGCCCAGACCCGTCATCGCGGCGACCCGTAGAGGAAAACCAAGGAGACGGATCACCAGCAGCGTTATCAGGGCCTTCCCGACGATCAGGAGCACGACCCAGAACAAAACTGTCGTTAAATTCTCAATCAACGAAGGGAGCGAAAGGAGAAGTCCGATTGAGACAAAAAATATACTGTTGAACACATCGCGAAACGGAAGTATATCGGC
Source organism: Acidobacteriota bacterium (assembly GCA_029862725.1). GTDB lineage: Bacteria > Acidobacteriota > Blastocatellia > Pyrinomonadales > Pyrinomonadaceae > Aridibacter. The sequence goes on from JAOTWT010000220.1 coordinate 5,226, forward strand.
CGTTACCTGGTGGCTGTATTCCGACTCCGAAAGGACCACGCCGGCGATAAATGCACCGATCGCAAGCGAGAGCCCGAACTGCTGCGTAATCCAGGCGGTTCCGAAACTGATGAGGGCGGCGGTCATCAATAACACTTCCGGGCTGTTAAGTTTTACTACCTGTTCGAGGATTTTAGGAATCAGGAACCACGCCAAAACGACGATCAGCGCGAGCGCCAGAAACGAGCCGCCGAGCGAGAGGACGATCTCCTTCGTCGACCCCGTGCCGCCGCCCGCGAGGAGCGGAACAAGCAGGATCATGAATACGATACTTACGTCCTGGAATAGCAGTATGCCGACACCCGCTCTTCCGTGCGGCGCATCTATTTCCCTGCGGTCGACATAGGTTTTGAGGACGATCGCCGTCGAAGATAACGCGAGCAGAAACCCGAAATAGATAGCCTGATTCAAATCCCGTCCAAGCAGGGTCGAGACCAAGGCGGTCGCGGCGATCGTCAGTCCGACTTGAAGACCGCCTCCGATCAGGACGAGGTTCTTCATCTCACGGAGCCGGCGGATTGAAAACTCGACGCCGATTGTAAACAGGAGTAG
>JAOTWT010000221.1 GCA_029862725.1 Acidobacteriota bacterium
GCATACTCATCCCAAAGTTGTTGATTTGCCTCGGCACTCGCCGCAGTTCCTTCTATGTGGAGCACCCCGTCTCCTTCCGCAACGCTAAAACCTTCCAGACCGAGGCTTCCCGCGAGGTCGATCAAAGATGCATATTTATCTTGTAACATTTTTCTCAGTCTCCTCTATTTCTTCTCGAGTTTGTTCTCGACTTTCTTCGGTTTTGCTTCATTTACCGCCATCACGCACTCGGCGAATTTGTCCGCTTTGACCGAGCCGCCGATCGTGGCCGTTCCGTCTTTAACTTCAACGGTCGCACCGTCGCAGCCTTTCTTTTTAAAGGCCTCTTCGATCTTGGCTTTAACCTCGGAATCATCTCCCGAAGCTTCCGGCATCGGCGCCGGGGCGTTTACATTCACTTCATTGATGACATTCTTGACGCCTTCAACCTTCGCAAGTTCCTCGGCCTTAGCTTTCGCGGCCTGATCTGCTACATCGCCCTTTATAGTCGCGACACCTTCTTTCACTTCGACAGTAACGCCGGACGTCGTGGTTTCCGCCTTTAATGCTTTATCGGCAGCGCTTTGCAAATCTGTGTCACTTGCGCCTCCGCAGGCACCCAGGAACAGTACCAGCGATATGCTGAGCGCAGTTAATAATTTAATTTTCATAGATCCTCCAAAAATTTGCTTACCCGAACGGGGGTAGAATTCAAAATGTATTGATTGCGGGTTTCAAAAACCTACTTTTATACGCGACTTTTGTCAAACAAGGCATACTCTATTCGACGTCTATTTCAAATACTTGTTCGGCGATCTGATCCGCAACCGCCCGCGAATTAGACCCCGGCTGAATCAGAAAGTGCCAGTCCGCAAGGCAGTAGGCACGCTCCCGCTCCTCAAATAAACGCAGGGCCTCGCCCCGGTCCCGTGCCAAGGGGCGTTCCTTGTATGAAAGACTGATGTTGGCCCAACAATGTTCGAAAGTAGCTCCCAGCCAGATCGATGTGATCTTGTGGCGTGCCAGCAGGTCACGGTTGGATTCCGATGTAAAAGCCCCGCCACCGAGCGAGATTATCCGGTAGACATGATTCTGGACTATCTTGCCAAGCACCTCTTTCTCAAGGCTCCTGAAATACTCGATTCCGTCGTTCTCCACGATCTTTGCAACGGTTTTCTTTTCGACCAACTCGATCTCGTCGTCGAGATCCACCCAATCCGTAGCCAAGAGTCTTCCCAAATTGCGGGCCACCGTCGACTTCCCGACTCCCATGAATCCTGTAAGCGCGATGCGTATTCTCCTCGTGCCGTTTTCCATCAGTCAACCAAACCGTTAAGTGTCTCAAAAAAGTCAGGATACGAAACCGCGACGCACCCGGCATCATTAATCACGCTTTCGCCTTCCGAGAACATCGCCGCAACGGCAAAAGCCATCGCAATTCTATGGTCACCGCGGGAATCGATCTCCGCGGCGGTCAGATTACTTTTCGAAACCCTGAAACCGTCCTCGTACTCTTCCACCGCTCCACCCATCCTTTTCAGGTTTTTTACTATTGCGTCAACCCGATCCGATTCCTTGACCCTCAATTCGGACGCATCGCGAACCTCAATCCCGCCCGGCAGCAAAGTACCCAGGACGGCGAGGACAGGCATCTCGTCGATCAGTGCCGCTGTCCTTCCGCCCGATATCTTTAAGTTCGATTCTATCAACTCACAATCGCCGTCCCAACTGACGCGGATATCCCCGCGCGGCTCGCCGCAGCTTATACTCTTGTTTGTCACCTCGATCCGTACGCCGATTTCCTGCATTACATCGACAATGCCCTTCCGGGTATCGTTTAAGCCGACATCGAGGAGTGTGATGTCTGAACCCCTGAGCCCTGCAGCCGCAACCAGAAAAAAAGCAGCGGTTGAGATGTCGCCCGGCACCCGAATATCCCGCGCTTGAAGTTCGGATCCAGGACTCAACTTTATCACGTGACTAAATTCTCCGTCTGCTTCCCGGAATTCCTCGCTGATCTCCGCTCCCAGGTAGGTGAGCATGCGTTCGGTGTGGTCTCTTGAAATCGGGGCCCGCAATTCCGACGGCGGCGAAATGACACTTACGGGACCGCCCGTATAGAGACCCGCAATGAGCACACAACTTTTTACCTGCGCCGAAGCGACTGGCAAGCTGTAATCAATTGGCCTCAAACACGCCCCGCCCATTATCTTGATCGGAGCCCGGTTTTCCCTCAGACGAATATCCGCACCCATCTCAAGCAACGGCTCGGCGATCCTTCCCATTGGACGTGAGTTCAACGATTCATCGCCAACCACCAGGGAGTCGAATTCCTGCCCCGCCAAAATGCCGGCCAAAAGACGCATTGTCGTGCCGCTGTTTCCGCAATCGAGCGGTGTTGCAGGCTCCTCGAGTCCGCGTTTTCCCTTCCCAAAGATTTGTACGGTTGAACCATTCTTCGAAACCGGAACTCCGAGAGCTTTAAGGCAGCGGAGAGTCGATGCACAATCATCCCCCGTCGCAAAGTTTGTAATTTCGGCGCTGCCCTTCGAAATCGCGAGAAGCATCGCCGCCCTGTGTGAGATGGATTTATCGCCGGGGACCTTGATTCTGCCGGTTAAAGGACCGCTTTTTGAAATACGCATCATTTGATCGTCAAAGATTACAGTTTTTCTAAGATTAACAAAATGCGGACCGTTGAATCTTGCCGCGGAGTCCATGATCGGAATTTTCCAAGATGGCCTTTTTGAAACGGAGGTGAACACGAGGACGCGCATTTTCTTGACACAAACCACTATGAAAAGATAACTTAGGATATCCCTAAAACGAGCAGTGTGAGGCTATCAGGTCTATTGGCTGAAGAGCATACCAAAATTTCAATCGCGAGCAGAATCGAAGAGATCGATGCTGCTGTCACGCAGGCTGTCGACTTTGCGAAGCAAAAAGGCTTCAGCGATGACGCCATTTTCGGTATCGACATGGCCGTACGCGAAGCCGTTGCGAATGCCGTCAAGCACGGTAACTGTCTTGACGACAGAAAAAGCGTCGATATCACTCTGAGCGACGACTCGAAAAGCCTGAAAATCACGATCCGTGATTATGGCAACGGGTTTTCGGTGGAGGATGTCCCCGATCCCAGAAATCCCGAGAACCTCTTGAAGACAGACGGCCGCGGAATATTGTTTATGCAGAACTTTGTTGATGTCGTGGAGTGGCATAATCATCCCGACGGCGGGATGTACGTGAAGATGGTTAAAAACCGATAGCTTTTTTGTTTTAATACGGCTTTTTTGGTAAATTACGCTTTACCGATCGAAGAAAACTAAATTCAGGAGATTAAAATGGCAGAACTCAATATATCTGAACGCCAGGCGGGCGACGTTACGATTTTGGACATGAGCGGCAAGGTCACGATTGGAGAAGGCAGTGTTGCGCTCCGAAACACGATTCGGCGTCTGTTAGGTGAAGGCAAGAAGAGTATCCTCTTGAACCTTGCCGATGTCGGCTATATCGATTCGAGCGGAATCGGGGAACTGGTTTCGAGTTTTACCGCGGTTAATAAGGAAGGAGGCAAATTGAAGCTTCTGAGCCTTACGCAAAAGATCCAGGACCTCCTCGCCATTACAAAGCTTCTTACGGTTTTTGACACATTTGACGACGAAGGCGAAGCGGTGGCGAGCTACGAATAGTTGAAGTATCAGGAAATAGAAACGGGCAGGGAAAGCGGCTTTCCTTGTCCTTTTGTTTTGTTTGTATTTGCATCCTGCGGGTGGATTCGAGCATCCTTATTGAAGCCTGAGACTGATTGGAAATCGTGTTTGTTATGAAGAGACTATTTGCGATATTGCTATTGGCATTTCTGACCGTTTCTGTTGCCGGCCAGGGCATCAGAACAGATTTTGACCTCGGCGGGTTTGGAGTAAAGATAAATCCGGACAAACGTCTGATCGCTGTTCGTGCGAGCCTCGAACTAGCCGGTATGCGGACGGAACTTACAAAAGACGGTGAACAATTCAGGCAACGCGTATTGGCAGACTTTAAGGACTTTAATCCGGATTTACGCAATAAACTCAAGGTATTCGTGGATCAATACCGAAACCGGCATTCTGAGTTTTCCGCTGCCGAACTCGCTTCTGCTTTTGTTTCGATGTCGTTTACGCTTTCGCCTGCGCCCGGCTTGGAAGAGCCGTCCCGCTCGGCGGACCTGCCCGGCGAGCTTTTGGAAGTATTGGACTATTCGCCGCTCGTGCGCGAGTTTTACAGATCGGACGGGGTTTCCGCCAAAATAGACGAATATGTCGACGAATTCCAGATCCAGGGTGAATTTGTAACACCGACCGCCAGGGACATGGTCCGGGACGTTCTCGAATATCTCCATACGCGCCCACGCCTTTCATACGTGGAGCGTGTAAAGGTTGAAACGAAAGAGGGTAAGAAGACCCTGACGAAATACGAACCAGTCGAACGTTTCCGCTCCTTCACGATCGTTCCCGATCTTTTGCAGGCCAAGGGAAACATCAACTTCCTGAATATTCGCGACGAATATATCGCGATCATTCCGCCCAGGACGGACCTAAGTGCGTCCGAGGTCAGGCGTGCTTATTTGCAATTTGTGCTCGATCCGCTGGTTCTCAATCAAGCACTTGAAATCCAGATAAAGAACGATGAAATCAAGTCGCTTTTGAACAACGTTCGAAAAGACAGGCCGTCGATCTCCCCGGATCCGATTTTGGCGGTGTCGCGCTCGCTGGTCGCAGCTACGGATATCAGGGAGGAACAATACAGGAAAACGAGGCTTGCGACGGATCAGGCAAGACGCAAGATCGCTCTCATGACAACGGACGAAGATCGCAAGGCGGTCTCGGACGAGTTGGAGCGGGTAAAGCAGGAGTTGTCGGACGAATCGGTGCTGCGGCTCATCGATAGCTATGAATCAGGGGCGATTTTAGTCTTTTATTTTGCGGAAAAGCTGGGAGGCGTTGAACAATCGGGTTTTGATGTCTCGGGTTCTATACGAAACTGGCTGAGGACCCTCGAACCGAAGGCTGAGGAGAATCGACTGGAAGAAAACTTCGAAGCCAGCCAAAGGGCGAGAGTCGCGAGACAGCGCCGAAAGGCCGAAACCGTTGCCCCGCTGATCGAGAACCCCTTGACACGTGCCCTTCTGGATATCGATGTGATTGTTGATAAGAAGGATTACAAGGAGGCGGAATCGCGTCTGAACGGGCTTCTAACAAAATACGAGGACAATAAGATTGAAACCGCCCGCATATATTATTCGCTTGGCAGGATGAAGAGCCTCGATGCTCAGGACACAAAAGATCCGGAAGTCGTCAGCGAAAAATTGGAAGTTGCTTCGAATTATTACAAACAGGTGCTGCAAACCGCATCTCCTGAAGACAAAGCATTGGTCTCGCTGACCTATTTCGCCCTTGGAAGGATCTACGAGCACTTTGACCAGGATGATTACGCGATGAAGATTTACGAGGCCGCGTTGAAAATCGGTAATGTTCCGGAAGGCGCATTCGAACAAGCGTTCGAAGCGAAGAAAAGCCTCCTTGCAAAGGTTGCGAACTGATTAGTAAAGGAGTCAGGATTCGGGATTCAGGATTCGGGATTCGGGATTCAGGATTCAGGATTCAGGATTCAGGATTCGGGATTCAGGATTCAGGATTCAGGATTCGGGATTCGGGATTCAGGATTCAGGATTCAGGATTCAGGATTCAGGATTCAGGATTCAGGAATGTTATCGCGTCCGCTTGTCCCTCGACCCTCAACCGTTGTCCCTCGACCCTCGACCCTTGTCCCTCGTTCCTTGTCGCTCGACCCTCG
>JAOTWT010000257.1 GCA_029862725.1 Acidobacteriota bacterium
TACCGCGATGGTATTTGGTACATACTCCAAAGCAGCGACGCAAGCGTCAGGTTTGATTCGTTCGGCGGACCGGGTGATTTCGCGATACCGGCGGCCGGCACAGGCACTCCTTAAACCTTAAAGAGGGCGGGCAATTCAGAGGCCCGCCCTTTTCAATAGGAGGTTACAGCCACATTTGCACTTCATTTCCGGCTTTTATGCCATGCTTAGTACCGCACTTCCCGCCAACCAACCAAAAATGCTCCGATTACATTCCCAAATTGGACATGAAAGCGGTGTCTCCGGTAACTGCCATTACGCCAAAAGTTCTATCACCCAGGCTCGAAAACGGACCCATTTGCATCGGGGCACTGCCAATACCGTTTACCGGAATCAAGCTCTTATTGAGTCTTTTTTTAAAGATCAATAAGTTTGCGGGCTCGAACCCAGTCGTCACGACCGTCAAAACAGCCGTGCCGGAAATTTTCCGGCATCCGCGTCTGGGGATGTCGCCTTCATACCGGAGGATTTAGGATGAGCACAATCGAAACACAGATAAGAAATGCAATCGGGTATCCTGCAATCGATCGGCCCGGCCAGGCCCCCGGAAGACATTCTCGCATCGCGCTGATGCTGCTTCCGTTAATTTTGTTTGCCGCGTTTGCGATCCTGTTGGCGCTTCCGATCACACGCGATGCGGTCAGATGGACACTTTCGGAGAACAGGCCGGTAGAAATGCTTACGTTTTTTACACTCTTCTTCGGCGGCGTCTTCGGTCTGCAATTTTCATGGCGGCTTTTGAAGACTCGTGAGCCCATGTTTTACGTGCTTTTCTATGCTCTATTCTCCTTCGGCCTCCTGCTGACCGGTCTCGAGGAGATCGCGTGGGGTCAACAATTATGGGGATTTGCGACACCCGAGTCGCTGAAGGGCATAAATATGCAGGGCGAAACCACGATCCATAATATCAACGGCATCCATGGAAACACGGAGGTATTCCGTCTGCTATTTGGTCTCGGCGGCCTGATAGGTATTTATGTGTCGAGGTTTCGCGCGTTCGCCAAAATTGCGGCACCGGTAGTCTTGTTTACCTGGTTTGCCGTGATTACAGGGCATTCGGCGATCGATGTCTTTGACGACAACGTTTCGGTGCCGAAATATATGGAGGCCGCGACCAGCACGCTTGCTGAACTCGTCGAATTACTGATCGCAACCGCAGGATTCATCTATCTCTACGTTAACTCGAAGATGTTCTCAAACGGCCCCGATGCGGTCACGGAAACGGCTGACCAATAGACAAACTCGGATCGAACTCTATACTGGGCGCACCGGATCCGTCCGGCGTGCCCTAGTTTTTTGTGAATTTGAGAATATAGGAGTGCTTATCGTCGATGTGGGTTTGGATTGAGACAAATATGTTTCCAGCCCTATCCGTAGTAACCCCTGCCGCCTTAAAATAGATACCGCTCATCTCGGCAATCTCGCGGAGGCCTGATTTGTCGTCATATCTAAACAGTCGTCCGTGATCGCTGTCGGTGATGTAAAGACCTCCATCCGCATAACTTATCGATTCGGGAGAAAACCCCTCCCGATCCCGGACCAAGGCTCGCAGCTTTTTTTCGGGAGAAAGCAGATACAGGACTCTTTCCTCGTTGTCGGCGACAAATAGATTCCCTGTTTCGTCGTACGCCATGCTCTCCGGTTTTCTCACGCCGCCTTCCGCACCCAGGAACACGGACACAACGCCTTTTCTCGTGACCGCAAATATGCGGCCCGAAGCTCCCTCGCCGACGAGTAAATCGCCCGACTGCGACATCGCGATCCCCTCGGTCGAGACAAGCCCCTTCTGCTTGCCGGCGAGAACCGCAGTCTTACCTTCTGTGTCGATCTTCCAGACCCCGCCCGCATCGTCGTCCGTAAAATAGATCGACCCGTCGGTGTCGACTACAAAGTCTTCGGGAGACTCAATTCCGTCAGCCGCCGTACTCAAGGTGCGAACGCCTTCTTTGCGCCAGATGCGAAATGCCGGCCCGCCTTCGTCCGCAATATAGAGTTTCCCTTCACGCCACAAAAGGCCGTCCGGCGCATCGAACCCGTCTTTGTCCGTCGCGTAAACACTGTATGAGTAGCTTTTGTCCTTGATTTCAACCCTGCCCTCAGTTTCCCGGCCGCAGCCTGCCATCGGAAGGGCCGCAAGGCCAAGCGAGCAGATAAAAAAGGCGCAAGATATAAAAGAGGGCGATTGACTTTTGGTTCGCATCATTTTCGTATCGGTTAAATGCCTCGAGACGACCTCGGATTCACAAAGCACACGATTATCGATTGTTCTCTCCGGAGGTACCGCTAGGTATAAACTCCCAATCAATGGTGACTTACAAATACACGGACGCCCCTGAGCGTTGCGAAGGAAGACTGGTTTCAACGAGTTTTTCGCGTTTTAAGTTCTGTGGATTTCCGACTATTGAAACTTTATTGTGAACAGACCTTTAACGATCGGGAGAATTCGCAGACGTACGAGTAAAATCTATCGGTTTATGCTGGATAAATTCAAAAACCAAATTGCTGACGCCTTGAGCGCGAGACGGGATTCGGACACACCCCGCATGACAGTCGCAGTGTTACCCGTTGCCGTGTTTACGTTTTTGTTTTGTATCTTCTCGGTTTATGTCGTCCCCGGCGACAAACCGCCTGAGTTTAACTTTCAGGAAGGCGGTGCTGTAACAGCGCTTTCCGCCATTTATTTAACGCTCAGTTGCGCATTCGCATACGCGGCGAACCTCATCCACTTTCGCAAAACAGGATCGCACCAGATTCTTTGGCTGATCCTCGCCGCCGGATTCGCCTTTCTTGCCTTCGACGAATTAATGCAATTTCACGAGCGATTCGGGCGCATTGTGATCGATCGAATCATCCCGAGAACGTTCTTTCGGAACTGGAACGACGCTATCGTCATTTTGTACGGCTTTATCGCCCTGCCCATAATGGTTCTGCTGCTCCCGAAGATTTTGAAATACAGGATGGTGATCGAGCTTTTTGCGGTTTCGTTCGCATTTTATGTGATACACACCGCCATCGACTCAATTGTTGACCCGCCTACCCTGACTTCAAATATCCTCGAGGAATCCGCCAAGCTGTTCAGCACGGCGTTTATGTTTCTGGGTGCCTATGCGGGCCTTCTGGGCAATACCTGGCTTTACATCGGAGAGCCCGATTCCCGGAAGGACTAACCATCATTGATCTTCACCATTCCCGTTCTTAGCGTCCCGGTTCGGCACTTTTGTCAGAATCGATTCCGATACCTCTTTTAGCTTTGCCATCGCGTTTTCCGAAAACAGGCCCGTCAGGGTTCCCAATGCGGCAAATGAATAGAGGTTGAGCGTCAGATCCCTGCCAAGCGAAGAGCTATAAAAACCTCCGCGGATCACAAAATAAATGACGAGACTCAGTGCCGCGCCGCCGAATGGCAACATCAGATAGTACCAAGCCCACCTGCTTTCAAAGTCGCCGATGCCGACGTGTTTGAAGAACGACCAGACACATCGTATGGCGGCACCGACGAGGCCGGTCAGCAGGACGACAAGAAACAGATATCCGTCGCCGGAAACCGAATAGCTTTGATTGAGTACTCGTATTACCAGTTTTCTGGGTACGGTTGTCTGGACAGGCTTGGCTTCGGACCCGTCGTCATCCGCATTGGTGGTTGCGCTGTTAGCCGGCGCGGTATTTGCCGCTTCATTATTTGTGTTCCCGTAAACAGACGAATTCGTGTTCGCGTTTACCGAAACGTTCGCGCTGGCATTTGAATCTGCGTTTTCGTCGGCATTGACGTCTCTGTTGCTTAGAGATTCTTCGTTCGAATTTTCATTGTCCGCCGTATTTGCCAAATTTGAGTTTACAGGCTCCTCCCTCGCGGCCTCGATCCTTGTTATTTCCCTCGCTGCTTCATCGCCCGTAACTGCCATCATGAGGCTGGAAAGCAGGTATAGGCCGCTCACGAGCAATATAAACAGGTAGAAACCGAGCAAAATAACGCTGATGCCAAAAGGGTCGGCCTTTTCACCCGGATCCGATTCAGGACCGCCCGATACGTTCGGATTTGCCCCGGCTTCTTCCTTGCCCTTTTTTTCTATATTTTCGTTCTCCGCCATAGTCGCTCCTCCTTTTTCAAGACTAATCGCTGATCCGGCAGCTCGAATCGAAGGTAACTTGGTTACCAAAACTCTCCGCGGAATCCGCAGGAATCCAAACAAAATAACCACAGAGCCGGCCATCAGCGCCTGACATCAGTGGTTTCCGCTAAACAGATGCATATGGGGTAATCTGTTTTCTATTTGCGTTTGTCTTCCCCGCAACGGTTTTCCGGATTGGCCAAAAAACCCTGTGGGATTTCTATTTTGATTAGATTTCGACACAACCATATTCATTCGAATTACCAAAGTCAAAGTTTTTCTCATGTGACAGGATAGCGTGGCTGGCGGGACGGGTTCCGGTTGGCAAGAATTAGGTGTGATGGCGCGGTACCGCAAGCGCCGGGCAGGAGGGCGGCGGAGATTCGTCAAATCGATGTCTGGATTTTGGAGCAGTTCTCGTATAATGAATAGGCCACGACAATTGATCGGCCACAATCATGAAACTTTCGATGCTCTTGATCCCGGATTCGAGTCGAAAACCGATTTACAATCTTCGATACGTAAAGTGTTTTTATTATGCGACTAACCAGAAAAATTACCCGGTCGGTTTCCCTTCCCGCGCTATTTGCTGCTTTTCTCTTTGCAGGCTCCGCGCCAGCCCTCGCATATGAGGAAGATACGCATTTCCTGATAACCTACGTCATTTGTAAGTCCGCCGGGTTTACGCACGAGGAGGCCCTGGTAGTTGCCGCCGTTGATCAGGGTATGGACGACTCGAAAGCGGTCAACGCTCACGACGGTGGGAAACCCCAGATCGAAGAAGAATGGCGCTGGCACGCTCTCGACAAAAACGGCGACATGGGAGCAGCCGGCGTAATTACGCGGAGAGATCAATTGTTTAAGGAAGCACTCGAAGAAACCGACCCGCGCAACAAACTGATCCGGCTTGGGATCTTTTTTCATTACCAGCAGGACACATGGGCACACCGGCATCACGAGAAATCGAACCATCTTTCTCCCGACGCATTCACGACATTTAACACCCCGACCGGGCATGGCCCCTGGGGCAGCAAACCGGACCGGCCGCCCTTGGACCCGGTCGCGGCCCTTATGTCTCTGGAAGATGGTGTTGTCTACGCCGTCGATTTTGTTCGCCGTGGGCTTAAGCGCGAGCCAAACGGCTTTCTAGCGGTTTAC
>JAOTWT010000222.1 GCA_029862725.1 Acidobacteriota bacterium
CGAAAAGGCTGATGACAGAGACGGTCCGCTTTCCAAAAAAGCGACTGCTCAATCATCACTGCGTAATTGATCCCCCTCCACGCCCGCCAATCATCCCTCTTCGTATTGTCGAGGTCGCCACAGCCAATGCCCGGACTCACCAGGTCATTCGTAGTAATTGATAGTAAAAGCGCTCATGTTACTACGATCCTCACGCACGTGATCCTCGGCAGGTGGTCGGCGACAGTGTCCCACGACTCACCGTTGTCTTCGGATAAATAAAGGCTGCCGCCCGTAGTGCCAAAAGCAAGTGATTCGCCGCTGGCGGTGAAGGAGTCCCTCAAGACGCAGTCAAAGGCATTCTCCTGCGGCAGTCCGTCAGAGAGCGCTTCCCATGAATCACCGGCGTCGTTGGTCCTGTAAACACGGCATTTTCCATCGGGAAATACGCGAAACTCGTCGGCCTTGATCGGGATGATAAAGGCCGTATCGGGAGTTGTGGTGACGACTCCAAACCCAAAATCGGTCGGCAGGTCCTTGCCTTCACTAATGTTATGCCAGGTCCGGCCGGCGTCATCGCTGCGGTAGACACCCCAATGGTGCTGGAGGAAGAGGCGATCCTTATTTTCGGAGTCTAAAGCAATCTTGTGGACACATTGTCCGAACTCTGGAGTCTTATCGGGAAGAAATGGAGCCACGATCTTCTGGTTGCACGCCTCCCACGTCTCGCCCCCGTCTTCGGTCCTGTAAACACCGCCTGTCGACATGCCCACGATCCAGGTGGACTCAGACACGGGAATAATCGTATGCAGGCATTGGCCGCCAAAGCCCGGGGTCCATTTTTCCCGGTGTGGGTGATCCCAGAGGCCCTCGCAAAGATCCCAACTCGCGGCCCCGTCGTCTGAAGTAAAAAGCGCCGATGGCTCGACCCCAAAAAAAAGACGTCCGCCGGGCCCTTCGACCATCTGCCAGATCTTAGCGAGCGCAGCATCGGTTTTCTCCGGGAACTTGAGCACGATGTCGTTCTTTTCCCAGTTCTCCCCTCCGTCATCCGAATGCATTAGCGCACTGCCCGTCCATTCGGTAAATGGCGACGCCCAGACCCGGCCTTCCGATTTTCCTACCGAATACACGGATTGTCCCTGGAAATGAACATCACAATTCCATTTATCGAGTTTCTTAAATACGAAAAGCCCCTTTGCTGTTCCGGCGTACACAGTCGTCATAATTGCCTCACTCCAGTATTTGGTTCAAAGTTCAATGTTCAAGGTTCAAAGCCTGTCTGTCGGAAATCGAACAAACTCAAACAGTCTGAACACAATAAGGCCTGCGGATAATCACAATTCTATGCATAATCATTCTCATTTCAGCAAAAAATATCAAGGATTTTTTATTGTCTTATTCGCATTTCTAAGATATTTTGACGGGGAAGTGAAAACGACCGGGACACGTGACGAGGGACGAGCACCAGGTGACAGTTAACGATAAAAGGTTCCAGACGGACAATTATCCTGAATCCTGAATCCTGTGTTCTCTAAGAGTTATGTGCGGCAGATATACAGCTACGACGAATATCGAAGAACTTTCCGAGGTCATTCCCGGCAAGTTTCAGTACCCCCTGTTCACGCCGAGCTATAACATCGCGCCTTCCCAGAAGGCTCCGATTGTTATGTTTGAAGACGAATCCTACCGTGGAGAGCCGGCCAAATGGGGACTGGTGCCGCACTGGATGAAGGACGCGAAGAAGCCCTTTATCAATGCGCGTTCTGAAACCATTTTTGAAAAGCCTTCATTCAAGTACCTATATCGAAACAACCGTTGTGTGGCACTCGCGGATGGTTTTTACGAATGGTCGATGTTCGGGGATGTTAAGAGGCCAGTCTACTTTTATCTTGAAGAACACAGGCCCTTCGCGTTCGCGGGTTACTGGGAAAACGACCGCAGCGAAGAGCACGGCAAGACCTACGTGATCATGACCACTGACGCGAACAAGGACGTCGAAGAGTTTCACCACCGGATGCCGGTAATGCTGGACAAACAAGGTGTCGAAGCATGGCTCAGGGGCGGGCGGAAAGAGGTGCTGCGGCCATTTGAAGGACCTGTTTTGCACCATTTGGTTTCGAGAATCGTTAACAGCCCGGCGAATAATACCGAGGAATGTATTGTCCCGAAAGAAGAGGACTAGGAGGAAGATATGAAAAGGGTGTTGATGATATTGGCCGCTTTGGTTCTCATTTTAATGCTAATTTGCGGAGCCTTGATCGCATTTGCACCCACGTCGTTTGCTGTTGAGCGTGAAATCACGATCGACAAACCGATTAACGAGGTCTTTGAGTACGTAAAACTCATAAAAAACCAAAATGAATGGGGCCCGTGGATGAAAAAAGACCCCAAGACCAGGATTACATACGAAGGAACCGACGGGACCGTCGGATTTGTATCCAAGTGGGACAGCGAACACCCGGAGGTTGGCGCCGGCGAACAAAAAATCGTAAAGATCGTGGATGGCGAAAGAATAGATGTGGAGCTCAAGTTTTTAAGACCCTTTGAGAGTAAGAGTCTTGGTTACACGGTCCTGGAATCGGCAGGCGGTAACAAGACCAAGGTCCGTTGGGGATTTAAGGGCGAAATGCCGCGCCCGATGAATGTGTTCTTGCTTTTGATGGATTTCGATAAAGAAGCGGGCGCCGAGTTCGATGAAGGACTCGCGTCACTAAAAGAGATACTTGAGAAGATCGAATAAGGCCGGCGCTTAGGAGTAATTAGTCGACCAATGGCCGAACGGATAATGAAGATTCCGGTTTTCAAACAAAGGAGCATAAAATGAAAAAAGTCTTAGTGGCGATCGTTGCGCTTGTGGCGTTGGTAGGAATTGCGATAGGTGTTTTGGTGCTTGTTACGCCGACCGAGTTCATAGTCGAGCGCGAGATCGAGATCGAAAAACCGAGAGCCGAGGTTTTCGTATACCTGAAAGAAATCAAGAACCAGGACGCATGGGGACCATGGGTCAAGAAAGACCCCAATATTAAGCAGTCCTACGAGGGAAACGACGGCGAGGTAGGGTTTATCTCGAAATGGGAAAGCGAGCATCAAGACGTAGGGTCCGGCGAACAGGAAATCAAGAAGATCATTGAAGGCGAGCGGATCGATACGGAGATACGGTTTAAAAAGCCCTTCGAGTCAACGGCAGAGGCCTATATCACCACGGCCGACGCCGGTACTGACAAGACAAAGGTCAAATGGGGATTCACCGGTTCGATGCCGCGGCCGATGAATCTAATGCTTTTGTTTATTGATATGAACGCCGAGGTCGGAAAGGACTTTGACGAGGGGCTCAGCAGTCTGAAGGATATTGTCGAGAAACAAAACTCGCCTGCCCAGGATAAGGAAGAACCGTCCTCCGGCGAGAAGAGTGAAGGGGCTGAAGATCTATAGGGCCATCTCGATCAGCTTTTGCACCGTGCGCCAATTTCGGGTGGTCACGTTGACGCCAAGGGTGCGTTCGATTTTGTTGAGATCGAGTTTCGAACCCGAGATCCCGTTCGGAGTATAGAAATACACGGCCTTGTCACCTACGGTGAGTTTGTCGGGGTCATGCTTCAATAAGTTGACTTTAGCAACTTCGTCATCTGCTGGTCGTGCGTCCAGAAACATGATGTGCGACAACCGGTGGTCGTCCGTGGGAAAAGGGTACGATTCTGCCGCCTTTCGAATTTCGTCGGCGGGCAATATTAGTATCTTCGGCGCAAACCCGAATCGATGATCTATTTCGGCCGTCAATTCCAATGCGATCCTGGACGGGGTTTTTTCAGACGAAAATACAATGTTTCCACTCTGGATATAGGTCCTGACGTCTTTTAGCCTGATCCCCTCGCAAATTGACCGCAAATCCGCCATCGGCAGTTTGTTGTGTCCCCCGACATTTATTCCCCTTAATAAACCAATAAATGTTGGCATGCTATATTTGTCCCATGTGCAGGAATATAAAGACATTGTACAACTACGAACCGCCGGCGACGAAATCCGAGATTGAATCTGCGGCGCTGCAGTATGTAAGAAAGATAAGCGGATTCCAAAAACCGTCGCAGGTCAACACAGCGGCATTTGAAAGCGCCGTTCAAGAGGTCACAAAAGCGACCGAGAGGTTGGTCCGCTCGCTGAAGACAAACGCACCGGCGAAGAATCGTGAGGTTGAGGCGGCGAAGGCGAGAGAAAGAAACCGCTCGCGCTTTGGCCGTTGAAAAAGCAAGACCCGGCGATTAAGTGAAGGAAATGGAGCAGTCGTTATGATCAGAAATGTATTGGCCGTGGTTGCAGGGGTGTTTCTTGGGAATCTGATCTTTTTCCTCGTGCAAACGCTCGCTTTGACCGTTTCGCCTACGCCGGAGGGGTGGGCGGCCGGAGAAGAAGTCCCGCTTAAAGTGATAATCGAAAACCTGCCTCTATACGCATGGCTGATGATCATTCTTGGATATTCGGCCGGTTCATTCGCCGGTGGAATCGCGGTTGGAAGAATTGCCAGATCGGCGACCCTGGTCTTCCCGTTATTTCTGGCGCTGTTCTTTATGATCGGATGGCTCGTAAATGTTATGACAATCCCGCATCCGGCCTGGGCATCGATCGTCGTCTTTCTTGTATTCGTTCCGTTCTCATTTTCAGGACACCGTTTTGGATTGAAATACAAGGAAGAATGGGCGTTGTAGCCGGGCCAAAATCTTGTTCGGGAAACTACCGATCGGTAGACTCCGCAAGGTTCCATTGAACATTTCAACAAAATCAATCAAAAATCGCCGGCTGATTCACGTCTTTTTAAGTCATTGTACTCATACTGCGGTTGATGGGAGTCCGACATGAACAATTACTGGGGAAACAAAAAAGCGGGATTAACAACTCAAAAACCAAGTTGGAGTTACGGGATCGGCAAATCAGGCATTTGATATAGCCCAACCGGCAATCAACGGGGAAGCATCTCGCGAGGCTGCATCTGAATTTTCGCTTCTTCTTCAACCAGAAGATTCACGGCGCGTATTTTTGCTTCGTTTGAATGGCGGATGCCTTTTATGACCTCAAGAAAATTAACTGCCCAAGAGATGTCGTTATCCAATTCGACCGTACAATCAACCAAGGGTTCATTCATAATTGTCTTGATCGGTCAGAAAAATCGCGCCGACCGCCTGTGAAAAGATATTTATTGGAGAAAAATCACATTAACTGAAGAATGGAATGGGAGTCAAAAGCGCATCAACAAATAAATACTCGGGTAACTTCGTAAGAAACGAGGCTCTTTCCAAAGTCCCAATTCACGGTCTCCGTTTTCGATCGACGCGGATCGAATTGTCTTTACTACTGACTCGTGATCCCGCCCTGTTTCTTTTGCGGCCCGGCTTTGGGATACAATTCACATCGCGTCACATGTATTTTCGGAACTGCTGCAAAGAAACATGAATATTGAACTTGATGAAGTCGAAGCGAGGGTCGTCGGTTGCCTGATCGAAAAAGAAGCAACAACCCCCGACAATTATCCGCTCACGGTCAATGCTTTGGTCAATGCCTGCAACCAGAAGACGAACCGTTTTCCGGTAGTTGATTATAACGAGGAGACCGTAACAAATGCGCTGGACTCTTTGCGCGACAAGAATGTTGTCTACGTATTCTTCGGCGGCTCCAGCAGGGTCGCTAAGTACAAACACCTCTTTCCCAAAATCCTTAACCTGAGTTATCCGGAAGTTGCGGCATTGTGTGTGTTGATGCTCCGCGGGCCTCAAACACCGGGTGAGATCAAATCGAGAGCTGCAAGGCTTTACGGCTTTG
>JAOTWT010000224.1 GCA_029862725.1 Acidobacteriota bacterium
TAAGGGTCAGTCGTCAGTTCAAAGAGCACTCTTGTCGTCTTTCAGTGAATCGCAGCCGACTCCTCGTTCTCCAGCTCGCATCCTTCACAAAGAAACGGATTCTCGAGGGTGACTTCGATAACCCGGGTAACGTGTTTGTAGCTGACATCGTCCAGAAAATAGGTGTCGCCGCACATGCCGCAGTGAACCTCGTTCTTATTTGCACTCGTACGGTAGCGCGTGGGCTGCTGGAGCTGTTCCACTCTGTCGGATTCGAAAAATGATCTCTGCCTAGTCATCGTCTCTTCCTCCGTCTTGATTTCGGAACAAATTGCGTTCGAAACAGGTCAGCAACAAATTCCGGTACCGATATATAAATGCAATCCGTATTCCAGACGACCGATTCGTGGAGAAGACCGTTTCGCCTCACAATCCTGTATCCCGATGTTACGTAGCCACGCGATTAATCGGAATTTATCGCGGCGATGCGTGAATTCTTCCGCACCTTGCGAAAAAATTCCCGGTAACCTTACCAAATAGCTGCCCGATTCTCTGGCATCCGGTTTGCAGATAAATGTGCGGATTGAGAAATCGTGAGGGTGAGGAAAAACCATGAAATCACTGACGAAAAAGCAGCAACGCGAAATTTTCGAGACTCTTTCGAAAGAGGAGTCCCGCCTAAGGCGCGTCCTCGAAGATGACGCGGGAGACGTCAAAGACCTGCAGTCGGGATGGCAGGAACGCGATTCACCTTCGGAAAACAATCTGCGGACTGTGGAATGGAGTCAGTTTTCCTCTCTCACCGACGCGCTTACGGAAATCGAAGCGGCGAAAGAAAGGCTCAAGGAGGGCGTCTACGGCATTTGTGAGACCTGCGACGAAGAAATATCCCCGCAACGGCTTTTGGCGCTGCCCGCCGCACGGCTTTGCGTGGCTTGTCAGGAATCGGCGGAATCGCAATCAGGCGGCCGTGGACGGCCTGTCACACTATAAAAACCGGCACAAGAAAAGTTGTTGCTTTTAAATCGTTTCTAGCCTAATGTCCATTGAAATTAACCCGGGATACAATTTCCGTTAACTTTGGAAACTCTCAATGATTAAAATCCTGATTGCAACGGGCGGATCCGAATATAGCTTCATGGCTGTCAAAAAGGCATGCGAGATGGTGTCTTCTCCGGATAATTACGAAATCCGGATCGTTTCCGTTTACGAGGACCTCGCTGCTTCTTCTGCGGAACCGCTGGGGATCGATTCCGAAGAGATTGACAAGATCCAGAACATAGGCCGGCTCCAAGCGACGGATTATGCACTGGCGGCGGCGGAGATAATCCGCCGTCATTTCCCAAAAGCCGACATTCCAATTTCGATGAAGGCACTCAAAGGTTCTCCAAAAGCTGTGATCCTCGCCGAAGCTTCGGCCTGGAATGCGGACGTGATAGTCGTAGGTTCACTGGGACACAACTTCCTGAGCCGGATGTTTATCGGGTCCGTTTCGGAATCGATCGTCAAGCATGCGAAATGCTCGGTCGTAGTTGTACGCGGGAATCCCGCCGACGGCGCACCTGAACAAAATTGAACCTGACGGTCAATAATCGACGCCCGTGAGTAAGATCAGGCTCCCAGATCGATCCATGTTTTCTCGTGCCGGGCGGTCCAAAGCTTATCGTGGACTCTCTTTATCAGCGACCAGACGGTCCCGGTCTTCAATCGGTAAAGACTTTGATCCCACACCCCGAAATGAAGATAGATTGAATCACCGCCGCCCTCGTCGATGATCGACGCAATCTCGTGGAAATAAACCTTGTCGGGCTCTTCGCCATTCAATTCCATCGCAAGGTTCTCGGCGGCCACTCTCGCTTGACCGACGGCGATATGAGCCAGTTTCGGACCTAAGAATGATGCAATATCGCCGACCGCGTAAATGCCGTCGAGACCCTTAACCCGAAGATACTCATCAACTTGTACAAAATTCTCTTCATCCGTGATGCCGTTTTCCGAAAAACGGGCCCGGCCCCTGAACGAAGGAACCAGCATCACAAGATCGTACGGCAGGGCGCGTCCGTCATAAGCGATGACCTCTTTAGCCGTCACCTCGCTGATCTGCATGTTTTCGATTAATTCAATGCCGTGGTTATCAAATGCCTCTTTCAGTTTTCCGTAAATCGCCGCCCCGCCAAACACATCCTTTACATCTTCCGGAAATACGACAGTAATCTTGGATGGTTTTGTCGGTGAGTCTTTAACGACTCTGGATAGCGCGAAAGCGGTCTCGCAGACGGGCACCGGGAGTCTCGCCTCGGGGCCGAGCGCGACAACAATGTTTCCTTGATCAAAGGCCTTGACCGCTTCGCCGAATTTCTTAGCTGCACGAATGCCCAGCAAATGGTGCGCGTATTCAAAGAGACCCGGGATTTTCTCGGTGGCGAGTCTACGGCCGATCGCGATTACGAGGTAATCATAGGAAACGTTGCCATTGACGTCTTTTCCGGCGATTTGCACCCTTTTGAGCTCCGGCTTCATGTGCAGGACTTCGCCCTCGATGAAGCGGACATTGAGGCTTCGCAGCTTTTTCGCCAAATCGAAGGTGACATCCTTCTCCTGCAATTCGCCGAATGCGAGCCTCACAAGGCCAGGATAGAATGTAAAAGTTCGATGCGGGGAAACGAGGGTAATCTCGTGCTTACCCGCGAATTTTTTGCTCAATTTTTCCGCAACGACCAACCCTCCAAACCCGCCGCCCAGGATCAGTATTCTCTTCATCATTCTTCCTCACCGCTTTTTCGTACGACCAGCACCGAGCAATTCGCATGCTTAACCACCGCGCTTGAGACAGAGCCGAGCAGCATCCGTCCCCAGAAGCCTCTGCCATGTGAGCCGACCACAATCAGGTCGGCATGCCACGTCTCCGCTTCACTGACGATCGCTTCCTTGGGCCTGCCGACAAATGACTGCCGCTCCACGGCGGTCGTGTCAATTGCCTCGCTTTCACACAGGGCATCGGCGGTTTCGTCGACCGCGGCGATCCCCGACCTCTTCAGCGCATCTCGTGCCTGTACGTAGTATTCGTCCGATACGCCGAAGGGGGCCGCCGGAGCAATCGGTTCGACGACGTTAAAAACCTTGATGGTCGTGTTCTTGTTAATTGCAATGAGCCTGCTCAACTTTCGAGCCGCCTCAATGCTGTATTCAGAGCCGTCGGTTGCAAAAAGAATCTTCATATCCGTAATTATCTCCTTTTATGAATCCTGCATTTCAACCTACCACCAATCAATGGGCAAATAATATGCCGTCAAGAATAATTATGGAATGCCACAATGCCAGGTGGCGGCTCGACCGGGTATTGCGAAAAAGTTCGCATCTTCAGGCGAAATTCCACGATTCATTGTAAGGCCGTATGCTTCGAAGACCAAATAATCGAATCCTCGCGGGGAACGGAAGTTGCGGCTAGATTTTTGGAAGCCCGGAATCAAAAGAGGCAAAAATGGATACCACCATCAGGACAAAGTTCGCTCGCTTGACACGAATAAGGTGGCTGGCAAGAATTACGAGTTTGATCAGCATTCTGGTGTTGCTTGTTTTCATAGCAGGAGAAGAATTCGATCCGTCTAAGATTTCGCCAAGGCAATGGGTCGGTTTCGCATTTTTTCCTGTCGGCCTGATAGTCGGCTTTATCGTGGGTTGGAAACGGGAGATTCTCGGCGGTTCGATTTCCCTTCTCAGCCTGCTCTGCTTTTATGGTGTCTACGGGCTTTTCTTGAGCGGGAGATTTCCCGGCGGAATCGCATTTCTGATTTTTTCGCTCCCGGGATTTATCTTCCTGGCCGCGGGTTTCTATGCAGAAGCGGCAATCGGAAGATCCGCCTCTTCGCCTGCAGATTCGCCTGCCGACAAAAAACCGCGTGAAGATTCCAACAAAAGTCGGGCGCCGGGATAACTGCTTTTCACATGCCGCGAAATTCTTCATCCGGTCCAATTGGTCTGCTTCCAAAACAATCCGCGATTCTCGGCATCCGGACCATAAAACCTGACGGGCGCGGAATTCCGCGCCCGTCGTCCTCGCCTGGCAACACTTGCCAGGGTTTAATTATTGACCATTTGAACCACGTCTCTCTAGCCTCCGGAAACCGCAGCATGCGACATTTTTTCTCCGCCGGTAATTTCCAGCTTTCGGGCGCTTGAAACGCCCTTTGGCGCGGTCATCGTTATTTCAAGTACGCCGTTGGCAAAATAAGCCTTCGCATCCTGTGTTTCCACCGACTCCGGAATCGGAAGCCGCCTGTAGAATTTGCCGTACGATCGCTCGCTTCGGAAAAATCCTTCTTTTTCTTCTTCGGACTCGCTCTTGCGCTCACCTCTTATGATCAACTCGCGGTCGGTAATCTCGACATCGATGTCGTCCATTTCCATACCCGGAAGATCCGCACGGACGATTAATTTGCCGTCACGCTCTTCCATTTCAACTTCCGGCGAAAAATCCGCCATCATTTCGAAGTGTTTGAAATCGAATGGATCCCGCTCAAAAAGCGTCAATCGCGGCATCCGGCGACCGAATCCAAAAGCGTCGAGCATATTTTCCATGTCTTCGGTGAAGTAACGCATCATTTTGAATGGATCGCGGCGGTTCCTGAAGCCGCGCGCCAAGCCGGTTTCAGGCATCGGCTTTTCCATTGCTTTTTCGGTATTCAATTTTTTACCTTCTGTCTTTATTTTTTTCGTCATCGCTTTAATACTCCTTTCGGGGCCGGCGCGGAAATTTTGTGAGACCGTGCGTTTCGTTCCGCCGCCGTTGACTCAACTCTTTTCCGTAACACCGGTAATCTTATGAACAGTGATTCTAAAGACGATCGGGTCCCGATTGTGCCCGGGCCTGTCAATGTCGGCTTCCACCGGGGTGAACCCGGGAAATCTGTCAAACATTGCGTCGAGGAGGCGGTCGATCTCGTCTTTGTCGGATACGACCTGAAATTCACCAAAAGCGATCACGCTTTGCCATGTGAATCCGTCGTAAGATATTTGATCAGTCTGAAGGCAGACTTTATTGTTTGCCTTCATCGCCGAGATTTTTTGGCCCGGATGGCTGTGAATATAAACATTTCCGTCACGGTAGAGGTAATTGACTGGAACCACATATGGTCCGCCGTCCTCTAACACGCACCCCAGCCGGCCAACCCGGTTCCGGCTCAGCAGTTCTTCCGCCTCCTGTTTTTTCGACATCTCGATCATCATCCATAGTCGAACTTGGTAATTTCGCCAGCATATCGAAACAGCCGGCCAGCAGTGCATCGAATGCCATTCTCCTGAGTCAGCTCGTTTCTTATACCTCTTCTTGAGATGTGCAAAGATCGTGCCCGAGCGAAACCCAGTCAAATCAGGAGACAATGCGAAACATCGCTATCACAGCGGTAAATTCCTCACGGTTGGGTGTGAATCCTCACCGATTGCGTAGGCCATCAGGCATTCGTCGGATTTCGCCGGCTCGCATCATTGTGCAAGGAGTTTATTCGCGGCCGGTCGATTCTGTTTCTTCAAAATACGGAAGTGTCTGATTAGCTTTTGAGAACTTCAGCAATAGTTTCGAGGAGGGCTTCTGTTGTAAAAGGTTTTTGCAGATAGCCTTGCAGGTTGAGTTCGTTACTTGGGCCGATGGTGGCATTCGCCAAGCCGCTGGCACCGATAACCTTAAGCTTGGGGTTTATCTTCCTGAGGGCTCTTATCGTTGAGGGTCCGTCGAGATACGGCATCGCCATATCGGTCAGCACAATGTCAATGTCCTTGTTTTG
>JAOTWT010000225.1 GCA_029862725.1 Acidobacteriota bacterium
ATCCGCGGTATAGCCCGAATCAATTCAGCATTACGGCGGGCAATCCCCTGGCGTCGGTCAGCCAATATGACGTCGGGCTGTTTGCTACCGATGACTGGCGCGTAGGTCCGGGGCTAACTCTTGGATTCGGACTCAGGTACGAGAATCAGACAAATATCAGCGACGCGACCAATTTTGCGCCGAGGTTCAGTTTTGCGTTCTCACCCGGTGCCGGCGGCGCCCGGGCGCCAAAAGATGTGATTCGGGGCGGTATCGGCATATTCTACACGAGATTCGGCGAAAACACCGTTCTGACCGCCCAGAGGCTCGATGGTGTCAGCCAGCAGCAGTTCATAATTGGAAGAGGGGATCCGATCTTGGATCAGCCCATCTTCACGCTGGGCGGTGTGACAAATGTCCCGACGGCCGCCCAACTGGCGAATATTGCCCCCCGTGCCAGCACTCCTCGCATAATCGCAGGCGATGTGCAGGCACCGTACACGCTTCAGGCGGCGTTTAGCTACGAACGGCAGCTTCCGGGAAGATCGACTTTCTCGGTCTACTATGTCGCTTCGAAAAATCAAAATCTGCTTCGCTCGCGGAACATCAACGCACCAGTCTGTCCTCCCGGATTTGCATGTCCGGTGACCAATGAAACGGCGCTTCAGGCACTGCGGCCGGATCCGTCGCGCGGCGATATCTATCAGTTCGAAACGAGTGGCGTGCTGACCCAGCAGCAGCTCATCTTTAGCTTCCGAACTTTTCTGAGCCAGTCGTTTACGCTCTTTAGTAATTACAGGATCGGGAAGTCGACGGGGAATTCCGACGGCGGATTCCCGTCGTACAGCTACGACGTAAACCTGGATCAGTCGGACTCATCCCTCGACCGCCGGCAATTCTTCTTTCTTGGCGGCTCGTTCGGCCTTCCCTATGGCGGCATCAGCCTGAGGCCTTTTATTATCGCGGGGTCCGGCAGCCCGTTTGACATCACCGCCGGGCCAGACCGGAACGGGGACTCGATATTTAACGACAGGCCTACATTTGCAGAATTGGATGCGGCCTGTGCGGCGCGGGGTCTGACGGCATCGTGGTGCGATACTACGGGCTATGACCCGAATGCGATAATTCCCAGAAACTTCGGTCGTGGTCCGTCGTTTGCGACCGTGAACCTAAGCATTGACAAGACTTTTGGCTTTGGCAGTAGCGATGATACGGGCGCCGGTAGTCCCGCAGGGGACTCAGGCGGACGACGCGGCGGAAGAGGCGGTCGACGAGGTGGCGGCAATGTGTTTGGCGGCGGCCGGAGAGGCGGTTTCGGTGATAGCGGTGGACGTAGCCCCTACAATCTGCGGCTCGCTCTGAGGTTCAGCAACCTCCTCAACACAAACAACCAGAACTCGCCCGTGGGCACCATCAGTTCGAGTTTGTTCGGCAGTTCTACAAATACGATCGGCGGTTTTGGCCGGGGTGGTTCTTCGGGCGGCAACCGCAGGATCGAGCTTCAGGCGCGGTTTAGTTGGTAGGTCGGATTTGGAATTAACGGAAACGCGGGGGTCGATGGAGCCTTCGCGTTTTCTTTTTTTCTTACGAACTAATTAAAATCGCGCGTCATCATTACACTATGAAAGTTTTACTTCTGTTCTCGTTGCTATTTTCCCTCGTTTCCGTCTCAACTGCGCAAAAGACGCCTTTGAAAAAAGCGCAGGAACCTGTTGTCACGGCGGAAAGCCTGGCGGCTGAGGCGTTTGAAGCCCACGGCGGCGAAAAGCTGCGCGGTCTCGAGACCCTTTCGATGACGGGTTCCGTAGACGTGACATCATCGGCCGCTAACCAGGCGATTCCGGCCAGCTTCGTCCAGATATTTTCGGGCGATAAATACAGGCTAGAGGTTGATGGAGGATTCGTGCAGTTTGTTCAGGCGTTTGATGGAGTAAATACCGTCACGTCTCCTTCAAGGGGCTTCACGCTTCCTCCGATCAACCGGATTGGATTAATGCTTCTCCAAAGGCTTGGAAAAGAAGGTTTTGTGGTATCGGAGTCAGCTGCGGGCAAAGGCGAAAGGTTTCGCATGACCTCGCCGGAAGGTTATTTTACCGATTTTGTGCTGGATAAGAAAACGCGGCGGATCAAGGGTTACGAATCGAGCTACGTTGTCGGGGGGCGGAGTATTTCTACTGTCGTCGAAATCGATAAATACGAAGATTATGAAGGTATCTTTATTCCCACGAAATTCGCCCAGAAGATCGATGTATCGGGGATGACGATCTATGCCGTGTTTAAGTCCAAGACCATATCTGTAAACGGCGAAATAGCCAATGAATTGTTTGTTCTTGGGCAGTGACTTGTTACCGATCGGCGATAAAAAAAGACCGGCATTCCCGCCGGTCCGTTTCTTTCCTCAATCAGGCTATTAAACAGTAAGAATCTCTGCTTCCTTTTTCTTCGCGTGATCGTCGATATCGGCGATCGTTTCATTGGTAAGCTTTTGAACTTCCTCGAGGCCGATCCGCTCGTTGTCCTCAGAGATCTCTTTATTTTGGAGCAGTTTTTTGAGCTCGTTATTTGAGTGCTGGCGTACATTGCGGGCTGCAATTCTGTGCTCTTCCGCGATTTCATTGACCTGTTTCGCGAGTTGCTGGCGTCGTTCCTCGTTCAGCGGCGGGATCGGAAGCCGGATCACTTTGCCGTCGTTCGAGGGGTTTATCCCAAGGTTTGCGGCGGCGATGGCCTTCTCAATAGCGTCGATCTGAGTCGCGTCCCAGGCTTGGACCACAAGCATTTGAGGCTCCGGAACGCTAACCGACGCCATCTGGTTAAGAGGTGTTGAAGTACCGTAGTAATCGACATAAACATTGTCGAGGATACTCGTTGAAGCACGGCCCGTGCGGACAGCGGCGAGTTTCTTCATAAGGTCTTCCACGACCGCCTTCATTTTCGGCTTTGTTTCGTTAATGATCAAATTTAGTCCCATGACTCCCCCCTGTTTTTGAAACTAACCCGCAGACTGCGGTAATCCATTGGCGGTAACGAGGGTGCCGATCGAAAGGTCGCCTTCCACCGCCTTCATAATATTGCCGTTCTCATTCATATTGAAGACCATGATCGGGAGGTTGTTCTCCATGCAAAGCGAGATTGCCGAAGAATCCATCACTTTCAAACGCTTTTCGAGGACATCCTGATAGGAAATACGTTCGAATTTAACCGCCTCGGCGTTTGTCATCGGGTCGTCGCTATAGATTCCGTCGACCTTCGTCCCTTTCATGATAACTTCCGCCTTGATTTCCAACGCACGTAACGCGGCGGCGGAATCGGTCGTAAAATACGGATTCCCCGTTCCCGCGCCAAAGATTACGACCCGTCCCTTTTCGAGATGGCGTATCGCACGCCGCCTGATAAAAGGCTCTGCCAGTTGCGGGATATCGATTGCCGAAAGCACACGCGTATATACGCTGCATTTCTCCAGGGCATCCTGCAGCACGACCGCGTTCATGACCGTCGCGAGCATTCCTATATAATCGGCACTGCCGCGGTCCATCCCGCCGGCTGATTTCGAAACGCCGCGGAAGATGTTCCCACCGCCAACTACGATCGCCACTTCCACGCCCCGTTCGTGGACCGCCTTGACCTGCTCGGCTACGGACTTGGCGACGTCAATGTCAATCCCGTAGTTCTGTTGGCCCATCAGGGCCTCACCGGAAAGCTTGAGCAAGATTCTATCGAATGCTGGTTTCATAAATCACTGGAGCTCCCGACCGCACGTTCAGACTCTGCTATCGCTACTGACCAACCATAGAGGCCACTTCCGCAGCGAAATCGTCTTTTCGTTTTTCGATACCTTCGCCCATTTTATAACGGGTAAACCGTCTTATCGAAATGTTTTCCTTTATCGAAGCGATCTTCTCGGTAATAAGTTCGCCGACAGTCTTGCCGGGATCCTTTACAAACGGCTGCTCGCTAAGGACGATTTCTTCGTAATACTTGTTCAGCCGCCCTTCAATAATCTTGTTGAGAACCTCGTCCGGTTTGTTGGCGTTTTTCTCGTCGTTCTTCAACTGCTCGAGCAATATAACACGTTCTTTCTCGACATCCCCTTCGGGCACATCCTCGCGCCGCACATACAGAGGTTCGACTGCGGCGATATGCATCGCGACATCTTTTACCAACTGCTGGAACTCCTCGCCTCGTGCTACAAAATCGCTTTCGCAATTGATCTCGACCAACACACCGACTTTCCCGCCCATGTGGATATACGATCCAACCGCGCCTTCAGCCGCAATGCGTCCCGCCTTCTTGCTGGCGGTTGCCATACCCTTCTTTCGAAGCAACTCGATCGCTTTTTCGACGGAGCCTTCCGCTTCGACCAACGCGTTCTTACAATCAACCATCCCGGCTCCGGTCTTTTCGCGGAGCTCCTTAACCATACTCGCTGTTATTTCTGCCATTTCGTACCTCAACTGCTATTCATAAAAAAACGTAGCCCGCTTATTCACGTAGAGCTACGTTTTTTGAAATCTAAAGTAACTCCCTCAGCTCGCCGAAGCCTCGGTTTTCTCGTCCCCGGAGGGCTCTTTTTTGTCCGCATCAGCATCATCCGCACCTTTATTCTTTGCGGTCTCGGGTGCTTTGGTCTCGGCCTTCTTCTTGGGCTCCGCAGGCGCCTTTGCTTCGACTCTGGGCTCCGCTTCTCCAGCGGCGGGTGCCTTCGTCTCAGTCTTCTTCTTGGGTTTGGACGGAGCCTTCGCCGCAGCTTTCGGCTCCACTGCCGCGGGTCCCTTTGATTCAGCCGATTCCGCCTTCTTCTTTTCTGCCTTTGGCTTCTCGGTTTTGGCTTTTGCAGCCGGTGCCTCGGTCGCTTCCGCTGCGGGAGCAGCTTCAGCCGGTGTATCGGCCTTTGTCTCCGGAGGCAGCGCAGCAGCAGCTTCCGCAGTCGGTGCGGCGGCAGTCGCTTCTGCTTGATCGGTTTCGCCTTCCTGGTCTTCGGCTGCAACCGTTTCAGCCATTCCCTCGGTGCCTACGTTACGTCCTTCAATGATCGCATCGGCCACTCGCGATGTGAACAGCCTGATTGCGCGAAGCGCATCATCGTTACCGGGGATGATGTAATCCACTCCTTCCGGCGAACAATTCGTGTCGACGACCGCAACCACCGGGATCCCGAGCCTGTTGGCTTCCAGCACCGCGATTTCCTCTTTACGGACATCGATTACAAAAAGCATATCCGGAAGACCCTGCATGTCCTTGATACCGGCGAGGTTCTTCATTAGCTTAAGATGCTCGCGGTCCAGGCCCAGCCTTTCCTTCTTGGTCAGCTTTTCGGCACGACCGTCCTCGCGCATCGCCTCGATGTCCTTCAGGCGCTTGATCGAATTCTGAACCGTCTGGTAGTTCGTCATCAACCCACCGAGCCAGCGGTTGTGAATATAATACTGCTCACACCTTTGCGATTCTTCGATAATCGCTTCCTGGGCCTGACGTTTCGTACCAACAAAAAGCACCTTCCTATTCGGGTTCTCGGACATAAAATCCTGGATAAACGCGAGTGCGTCCCTGAATAGCTTCTGTGTTTTCTGGAGGTCAATAATATAAATGCCGTTGCGCTCGCCGAAAATAAAATCCTTCATTTTCGGGTTCCAACGGCGGACCTGGTGACCAAAGTGAACTCCTGCTTCGAGAAGTTCTTTCATCGTAACTGTTGCCAAAACTCGTACTCCTTGGTTTATGTACTCG
>JAOTWT010000226.1 GCA_029862725.1 Acidobacteriota bacterium
AGGGCTGTGGATATTTGCAGAGCAACGTCTTCAAGAGTCCTTGTAAACGAGAGGTTTGATATTGCGATTGCCTCAGGTGCGGCGGGCGTCCAACTGACCTCACGATCGGTTCCCTTGGCGCGTGTCAGGAAAGTCTGTCCGACGGGATTTGTAATCGGCGTTTCGACGCACTCACTCCGAGAGGTTATTGAGGCGCGGGACCAGGGAGCGGATTTTGCTCTTTTTGGCCCCGTTTTCGACACGCCATCAAAACGAAAATTCGGTGCACCGAAAGGGATCAGGTCACTGGCGAAAACTGCTGCCGGGGTCGAGGGTTTTCCCGTTATAGCGGTCGGCGGAATAAACCGGTCAAACATCGCGGACATTCTGGAATGCGGCGCTTCGGGCTATGCTGCGATCCGCATGTTTTGGCACGACACGGAACCGGGATAATAGAGATGGAAGCGAAAGACACAAGGACAACGCCCGTCTGTTTGACGGTCGCCGGACTCGACCCTTCGGGTGGGGCTGGCGTCGCTGCGGATATAAAGACCTTTTCGGCGTTTGGATGCTATGCCGCCTCGGCAGTCACCTCGATTACGTTTCAAAACACACAGGGTGTCTACGGCGCAGAACACCAGTCCCCGGAATCCGTCAGGCAACAGTTGGTACCGATCTTTGACGATTTCGACGTCGCAGCAGTCAAGACCGGCATGTTGCCCACAAAAGAAATCATCGAGGTGATTGCAGAGGTTCTTTCGGAACGCAATGCGGTCAGAATCGTCGTCGATCCTGTAGTCCGGTCTACTTCCGGTTTTGATCTTATCGACGATGCCGCACTCGAGAATATGATTCGGACGCTCCTGCCAATGGCACTGATCGTGACACCAAACCTCTTGGAGGCGGAGCGGATCGCCGGGCATCCGATCCGAAGCGAGAGCGACTTCACCGATGCCGCCCGGATAATGCTGGATTTCGGTGCCAATAGTGTCTTGATAAAAGGCGGCCACTTCGAATCAAACGCAGCACCGGAAAAGGCGATCGACCGGCTTTTTAATGAAAAGGGGATGAGGCGTTTCGAGAACGAATTCATCCAAACAACCTCGACACACGGAACTGGATGCACGCTTTCGGCGGCGATTTGCGCAAACCTGGCGCTGGGTTTATCGGTAGAAGAATCAGTCAGTCGGTCGAAAGAATATGTAACAGAGGCGATCGCCGGCTCGCAGGGCCTTGGAAAAGGGAACTCGCCGGTAGATCATTGGGCGGGAGTAAAGATTCGGGGCGAAAGATAGGTAACTCCGAACGTGATACCTGTATCCGGGCTCGTGTTAGTAAGGCCGAAAATGGCAGCCATATCGAAGCGCAAACCCGACGCCTTGACCTGAGTTCCAATCCTAAACTGGCTTTGGCTCTCCGTGCCGAGCGGTGCGGCACCGCTTCTAGTGTTGGCACGGCCGTTGATCTCGCTCGCGAAGTTGACGTTCTTGTTCAGGCGATAAACACCCGCAATTCCGTAAAGCAGAACATCGTTTTGTGTAAAGTCGTCTAAAGGGGCCGAGAGAATTCCGATACCTATGTTTCCGTAAACTTTAAGTCGCGGATCGTTCTGCGTGCCGCCGAAACTCTTCTGAAGTATTAGCTTTGAGTAAAGATCGATCTGATTGGTCCCGATTCCTTTGGCCTGATCGCTGTTCGGAATCAAAAAACCAAGCGACATCCCGACCGCGGGTAATGAACGGGATTCGTTTTTTAGTTTGATTTTGACCGTCGTCTTGATATCACCCACGTCGTTAGTCGAATTCGGGCTGATATTAAGAGGTATCGGCGGGTTTAATGCCTGTCGTTCAATCGCTAAAAAATTCTGAATCACACCCTCGATCTGCACCTCGACGTTGCCCGCATACCCCGTCCTGATCCTGATATCCCCAACCCGGGTTAAATCACCGCGAAGTCCCGACAACGGAAATCTGGCGTTCTGAAAGAAATCGGTCCCGGCGGCAATCTCGATCCGCCCGGGCGGCGTGATATCCACATCTTCCGTTAGGAGCGGACGCATTTGGCCGGCAGCATGGATCGCCGCCAAAAAGATAACAAAGAGAGCTGTAAAAACTTTGCCAAACATAGATACCCTGTACCGCAGACCCGCTACCGAGACAGAATATGGCATTTGCGTTACGGATGCAATTTCCTTTGTAGCAGCGCGAACCGGCCCTTTGGACATCGGTCAAAAAACTTGGCACAATGCATTCAGAATAGGGCGGCGCGTCCTTATCAAAAATTCCCGCGGCAAATCGGAAAGCCAACCGGTCTAAATATTTTATAAGTGTCTAGGATCAAACGTCTTCCGGGTTTGCAATCCGGTGGAATAGATTTGAACCTGCGGAGCGGTTTATGGAACCTCCTATGGAATTGATCGAAAACGAGGAAACCGAAAACGGGAAACTTCGACTCGTTGCGGATAATCAACTGCCCAATGACGCGCCGGCAATCGAAAAACAGTTCGTCAACTTCATGTTTTTTCGAGTGAATCCGGAGTGGCGAAAACTCAATCAGGAAACAAAAAAAGTATACAAGTCAGAGTTTCGAAAGGTCTTTGAGGAATTCTCCGAGCAGATGCTCCTGTTTTCTTATTCGCTCATCGGATTTGATTCCAAGGCTGACCTCATGTTGTGGCGGATCGGCAATTCGCTCGATTTGATACAGGATATGACCGCAAAGATCTACCGGACGAACCTCGGCAGCTATCTTGAAACTACCGACAATTATCTATCGGTGACGAGGCAAATGATGTTCGTCGCTCCGGACCCGGACCAAGCCGCGGACGGCGACCGGTACCGGATAACGGCGGGCGAGAAAAAATATCATTTCCTGTACCCCTGCGCCAAGCACAGCGATTGGTATGAAAAGACGGATGAAGAGCGGGACGAGCTGATAAAAGAGAATTTTATGGTCGGCCAAAAGTTCTCGAACATAAGGATTCACATGACCCACGCATTTGGATTTAGCGAACAGGAATACCTGATCAGTTTCGAGACCGATGAGCCAAAGGATTTTCTGGCTCTGGCTGAAGAGATGCGTGAGACTCCCGCAAGCAGTCTGACGATGAGAGGCATGCCGATTTACACATGTCGTTTGAGGACGCTTTCCCAGTGCCTCGATTCGCTTGGTTAGTTTGGCGCCCGGTTTCCGGATTTTGGCCGCCTGATATGCGCGGATGAAAACGGATTTCGGCAGATGCGAAAATGATTTGGGGGTGTTTTCGGTGGGACATTAGCCGCTAAATTCTTAATAATCGGTCTGCGGCGAAGACCCGCGGCTAATGACTTTATGATCGTTGCACGCAGATACTTTATTTCCGGCCTCGTTCAGGGGGTCGGTTTTCGGTTTTTTGCCCAGCGTGCGGCTGCCGGGCATCAGGTGCGCGGCATGGTTCGAAATCTTGATGACGGGCGCGTCGAGGTTTATGTTGAAGGCGATGAGGGGTCAGTCAAGTCCTTTTATGATGACCTCCTGGCCGGACCGGTTTATGCAAGGGTTGAAGATATCGAAGAAATCGTTCACGATCCTGCTGGTGAATTCAAAGCGTTTTTGATTGAACGCTAAGTTTTACCTGGGATCCAGGTTGAGCACGGGTTTCACTCAGGCCGTTTATGAACACAGGCCTCACAGGAATTTGATGTTAGAACGCAAGCACGCCATTCGATTGGAATGACGTGTCTTTTTTGTGCTTTTAGGACCCGAATTACCGCGAGTATTTCCCCACATGGTGCGGTCCCTTTCGCGCTTCCCCATGCGGAGCGAGCGCTCTTTTCGATTAGCTCCTTAGAAGCGGGTAAGTCAAAGGCATTGGGCGCCTGACACTGTAGCCACCACCTGACGGTGTGGTCAAGCGTCCGACCTAAGGAGCCGGGACCGCTCGAGGAATCGCATTTTAAGACGAAAAGTTGGTTCAGGCGGCGTTTGCGATCACGCCGCCCTTTTTTTGACGATTTTCAGGATATCGCTCAGAAGGACCTTAACGCTCAAACCACTCCCCGTTTGGAAAATCACGGGAGTTGTTGGATAATCGCCTTTCGCATTTTTGCGGAAATAGTTGGTTGGGGATTTGCCGGACTCTAAAATGCGCCGGCAGTGATTCGAATGGAAGAACTAAGAAATATGATCAGGGAGGTTCCGGATTTTCCGAAACCAGGTATTAACTTTTACGACATCACGACACTTTTGAAGGACCCGAAAGGACTGAGGCGGACCCTTAATCACATGACCGGGCACTACAATGACACCGATATCGATACTATCATCGGTATCGAGTCGCGCGGTTTTATCTTTGCTGTACCGATGGCGCAGCACCTGGGAACGGGTTTTGTACCTGTCAGAAAACCCGGCAAGCTGCCGCATGTTACGGCTTCGGCAACCTACGAGCTGGAATACGGAACGGACACCTTGGAAATCCACCGCGACGCAATCGGCGACGGCCACAAAGTTTTGATTGTAGATGATTTACTGGCTACGGGCGGCACCGCTAAAGCCTGCGCCGATCTTGTTAAAGAGGTCGGTGGCGACATTGTCGGCCTTGCTTTCTTATGTGAATTGACATTTCTTGGCGGCCGCGAAAAACTCGACGGATATGATGTTCATTCGTTGATCAAATACGATGACTAAGGATTCAGGATTCAGGATTCAGGATTCAGCACTCAGGCCTCAGAAGTTTTCGCCGCTTCGCGGCTCATGTGCTCCCGTAGCTCAGCAGCATAGAGCGACCGCCTCCTAAGCGGTAGGCCACAGGTTGGAATCCTGTCGGGAGCACCATTTCTATTTACTGATAGCAATCGACTATTCATCAAGGCTCCACTCTTTTGCGGGGCCGGTTTTGCGCCCGTTGGCCAACAAAACTTTGTTGTATGACTTTACATAAGTCTTAGGCGCGGACATAATTAAATCCAATTCAAAGACAGAGGAATCAGATCGAATGCGATTTTTATTTGTTTCTAAAACGAAAGGGCTAAAGCTCCTGTTTTTAATAGTTTGTGTCCTAAACGCGGTTGTCGTTTCGGGACAAGAGAACCTCGTTCTCGAAACCGATTTTGAGAAGGGTACCCAGAAATGGGAGAAGCGGGGAGCCGACACCGTCTCCATAAAGACCACAAAAAAAGAGGCGGCGAATGGACAAAAGAGCCTTCAGATCGGGGGCCGCAGGGAAAACTGGCAGGGCGCCCAGTTAAACATCACTAATCTGCTCAAACCCGGAGTTACCTACCTGTTTACCGTATCGGCGAAATTAAAAGCTGGTGAACAGCCGGACGACATCAAAATGACGATGCAGCGTGGCGACAATCAGTTTGAAGGCATCGCGATGGCGCGCGTCACCGAGGGCGGATGGACAACCCTCTCAGGCCGTTTCCGGCCCAGTGGCGGGGATCCGTATATGCTCGTATATATCGAAGCTACTGGCGAGAGGACTTCCTATTACATCGACGATTTTAAGATCGAAGTATTGGAGGCACCGAAGCAATCGGGAACGCTCGTCAAAAGTGATTTCCAGGATGGGACCGCGCAAAACTGGCTGGTTCGGGGTGAGAATGTACAGATGTTCAGCGCCGCGCTAGGCGATCGGAGATTCCTAAAGGTCGGCGGCCGGAGCGAGCCTTGGCATGGTCTTGCGTTCGATTTGTCATCGCAACTCTTCAAAGGCCGCACCTATAAAATATCCGTTTCGGTAA
>JAOTWT010000227.1 GCA_029862725.1 Acidobacteriota bacterium
CGCGCACAATTCGCTGTGTTCCAATCACATCTATACTTTTGGATCGGAAGAGCAAAAGCAAAAATACCTCGTCCCGCTTGCCCAGGGCGAAAGTTGGGGAGCATGGGGACTTACGGAAGCCGATGCAGGAAGCGATGCGAGCGGGACCCGGACGACTGCGATTCCCGAAAACGGCGGCTGGAAGGTTAACGGGTCAAAGAACTTCATTACTCATGCAATCGCCTGCCAAACGTGCGTCGCCGTCGCCGTTACCGACAAGGAAAAAGGCAACAAAGGTATCTCCGCTTTTATCTTCGACAAGTCGATGGATGGCTTTCGGCCGGACCACAAAGAGAACAAACTCGGCATGCGTGCGAGCGAGACAGCGTCCGTCGTTTTTGAAGACTGCATGGTGCCCCGAGAAAATCTGCTCGGAAATGAAGGTGAAGGGTTCCGGCAGGCAATGAAAGTGCTCGACGGCGGTCGGATCTCGATAGCCGCGCTCTCGGTCGGGATCGCACAGGGCGCTTATGAGGAAGCGATCAAGTATTCGAAGGAACGGCAACAGTTTGGGCGTCCGATAGCTGAATTCCAGGCAATCCAGTTCAAGTTGGCCGATATGGCGACCGAGATCGAAGCGGCGCGGCTTTTGACACAACAGGCGGCATTTCTAAAAGACCAGGATAAACCGGTAACAAAGCAATCGGCGATGGCCAAGCTTTACGCTTCGGAAGTCGCGGTGCGGGCTTCGGAGGAGTCGGTGCAGATCCACGGCGGATATGGCTACACAAAGGATTATCCGGCGGAAAAATACTGGCGGGATTCGAAGTTGTGTACGATCGGCGAAGGGACGAGCGAGATTCAAAGGCTCGTCATTGCCAAACAAGTGCTTCGGGTGTGATGTGCGATCTGATGAAATCCAGTCGATTCTCCGACACGTATATCTGTGTCTTCGGAAGGCTTATGTCTTTAACGTAATCCTCCGTGAGACCCCAGCTTCTCGTTGACGCCTCCCGTGATGGTGGCCCGCAAGTGGATAACAGTTTGTAAAACTCACTCTCCGTACCTTTAATGTGTGGCAATTCGAAATTGACAGGTGACAAGTGATGTCAATAGAATAGCGAATCACCCGATCTTCGCTGCCCCGTGATTGCCGGTTTTCAAGTGATTCGATGAACTCACGAACCGAGCATTTTTTTTGACCGCGCCCGATGAGGCCTAAGAATTGAGAAGTCCTGGAAAACTTAACTTTGAGACAACAGTGAAACGACTGGCACTTCAATTCATCTTTTGTGTCTTTCTTCTCGCCGCGTGTCAGAACTCAGTCGAATCAGAATCGGCCCAATTTGCGAATGATCCCCAGGCGCAGGCCGATTTGAGTCGCATCAAATCGGGGTTGAGTCAGGGCGGGGTGGTATCGGGAAACGATTTTGAGGCGCTCAAATCATTGGTCGACAAATATCCGAATGTGCCCGAAGTCGGAAAAGCGTACCGATCGGTTCTCGTCATTAGAAATGATTTTAATACGCTCGAAAAATTTCTATTGAGGAATGGCGTTGAAAACCTAAATGCGGAAGAGACGCAGGACCTGGCGAGGGTTTACATCAAGAATGGGAAGTCTGCTGAGGCTCTGGGTATCCTTGCTCCGCTCATTGAGAACTCGAAAAGCGATGTTCAGCTGAGATCGCTTGCCGGCGTTTGTAATTTCAATTTGGGCAGATTTGAGGAAGCAGGAAGAGAATTTGACGCAGTCTGGGACGAGATCTTGAGCAAAAAGATGGTCAATGAGATCGCAACACGGGGGGTTGCCTACTACAGGTTGCGAGAGAAAGAAAAAGCCATTGAAGTACTGAAGTCGGCTATTGACCTGGACCCCGATCATATTACCTCAAACTATACTCTCAGTCGGATATACGGAGAGATGGGAGATACCGCGAAAGCGAAGTATTATCAGAAAAAGACGGACGAAATCCAGAATCGGATGAAAGCCGCGACTAAAGTTAAGAGCCGGCAGGTCGTGGACGCCTATGACCTCGAAAAAGCCTGGGAAGGGAAAAATTATAATAAGGTGATAGAAATTGCCACTCGTTTAATTCCGAATATGACCGACAGAGGGCAGCGCCTGATTTTGTATAGATATCTGCAAGAGTCATATCTCGCATTGGGGTCAAAGGCTGAGGCGGAAAAAGCTGAGCAAGAAATTCGAAAACTAGAGTCCAAATGAAGTTATTATCCCGTTTAGCAATCGTTACCTTGGTTGCAATTGTGATGTTTACTTCCTGTAGAACGGAAGAAAGCCCCGAGCCACTAAGCACTTCCGGTACCGAAAACTCAAATATTAGATTCACAGACGCAACAGAGGCCAGCGGGATACGATTTGAACACGTTCCGACGAGGACCAAAGACAAACTCTTGCCCGAGATAATGGGCGGAGGAGTCGCCCTTGCTGACTTTAACCGCGATGGCGCTCCAGATGTCCTGCTTGTAAACAGCGGTGTACTTGGAAAACCGGTTCGGCCCGACAACAGTCGAAACATGCTTTTTATGAATACCGGGAAGGGTAAATTTGTAAATGAAACTGACAAATGGAATCTGACGGGGACAGGATATGGACAGGGCGTTGCGATCGGCGATGTTGATAACGACGGGTATCCGGATGTCTTCTTGACAAATTACGAGGGCGATAACCGTTTGCTTAGAAATACGGGTGTCAAATTCGAAGACGTAACCGAAAACGCCGGGCTGCGGAGTGAACAAAAATGGGCCACAGGTGCCGGATTTTTGGATTACGATAACGATGGAGACCTCGACCTGTTCGTTCTGCGGTACGTAGACTTCGAGCTTGGGAATCCCCACCGCGTATTCCGAAACCGCATGCTGATATACTCAACGCCGATTTATTTCAACCCCGAACCCGATCAGCTCTGGGAAAACGACGGCCGCGGAAAATTCACGGATGTAACCGAAAAAGCGGGTATAACAAAATCCGGTAATGGATTGGCGCTTGCCCTGGGCGATCTGGACGAAGACGGCGATATCGATGCCTACGTTGCCAATGATTCGGATGAAAACCACCTTTGGATCAATGATGGTAAAGGACGGTTTGAGGAGATCGCTGTGCCGGCAGGCACAGCATATAGTGAGTTTGGAAAAGAGGAAGGATCGATGGGTGCCGATTTTTCTGACACGGACGGAAACGGACTCCTCGATATTGCCGTCTCAAATTTCCAGGACGAACAAGTCGCTCTTTACAGCCAGCAGGAGAAACTCCTGTTTCAAAACGTTTCCACCCAGGTCGGCATCGGACAGTCCTCTCTTGCGAGGCTTTCGTTCGGGATTGAGTTCTTCGACGCCGATAACGACGGTGACGAGGATTTGATCGTCGCCAACGGCCACATCGAAGACAATGTAGAGCTCAATTCAGATTCGGTTACGTTCCCGCAATTGAACAGCTTGTACGAAAACATGGGTGACGGGAAATTCGTGGATATCAGTGATAGTGCGGGTAATGCCCTGGCGGACAAACAGGTTTCGAGAGGCCTGGCCATCGCCGATTTAGACTCCGACGGAGACCTCGATTTTGTTGTCGTAAATAACGGTGGAAAAGCGCAGATTGCATTGAACGAAACCCCCAGCAAGGGCAATTTTGTCGGACTTTGGCTGGAAGGCAGCGGATCATCCCGCAGTGCAATCGGGACAAGGCTGATCGCTAAGACCGGGGACAGAACAATCAAACGGCAGATAATGGGCGCCCAAAGCTACTTGTCTATCAGCGAATTCCGCATTCTGTTCGGGCTTGGAAGCGCAGAAAAGATCGATTCGCTTGAAATCTATTGGCCGGGGGCCGAAAAACAGACACTCAGCGATATTGCCGCCGGAAAATATTATTATCTTAAGCAGGACGGAGAAATTATCGATCTTAAGATTGGCGAGCTCAGGAAACCATAGCTTTCCCGGTAATCTGTGTTTGGGAATCGCAACTAAGGTCTGACAGGGTATCCCGATAAGTGGTCGCATTTGGGCACGTGCGCCCAAAGAATCTTTGGATGTTGGTTATTTAGAAGTGGCATTCCGAATAAAAAGAATAGTTTTGATTTTTGCAGGCATCGGCGTTTCGGTTCTTTGTTTGCCGTCATGCGGAACCGATATACCCACGAAAGGAAGTTCGGATTACCAGAACGCATTGTCAAGCTTTTACGTCGGGCTCGCCGCGGTCCAGGTTGGAAACGATCAGCGGGCCGGGACTGAACTGCAGAAAGCCTCCCAGCTGGCCGCTGGTGAACCGGCGGTCTGGAACAACCTCGGCGTCTTGCAGCTGCGGCAAAAAAACTTCGAAAACGCTTCGGTGTCGCTTGAAAAAGCAAAGAGACTCGCTCCTGAGAATTCAAGTGTCTATTTCAACCTCGCGATTCTCGCGCTCCAAAACGATGATACTGCTTCTCTCACGACGAATCTTCAGAAGGTGCGCGAGCTGGATCCCGATGACCTTCGCCCGGTCTATTTACTCGCGGTCGAAAACGAAAAACAAAAAAAAGACAGCGAAGCGCTGGCAGGGTTCGAGGAGATTCTAAAGGTTAAATCCGATAATCTCGCGGCGTTGATCGAGTCGGCGAGGCTACATGCGAAAACCGGCGATGAGAAAGGCCTCAAGAACGATCTTTCAAAACTCGAAGGGCTTTCCAAAGACTGGCCGCAAGCGGCAGCCAGCCAGTTCGCAAAGCTCAAACAAACACCCGTTGCCTCCGCATCGACCGAGATCGCCTTTTTGCGAAACGTACTTTTGCGGCTTCCGGCATTCAGGGCTTCAATCGACAAAATAAAGCCATCGGATACAGTTGTCGGCGAGTTAATAAATCAGCCTTTGGTGTTGGCGGTTCCGGATTTTTCACCGGCTGAACCGGACACCGGGATCGAATTTACGGCTGAAGTGATCTCGGACCAGCCCGCACAATCTGTTTCGATAGTTTTTCTGGACGGCGAAGCCGCAGTGGCAGCAGTTTCTGGCGAGAAAAACACAAAAGTTGGGGATTTCGTGCTCCCGATTTCTGCTACGGTCGCGCGTCAGTTGTCTGTTTCTGATTTGGATTACGACTACAAGAACGATATTTCGTACGCCGGTAAAGAGGGATTCAGATTGTTTCGACAAACATCCGGGAAGAAATTCATCGATGTTACAAAACTTTCCGGCTTGAGTACGGAGTTGAACCAAGGGGTTGAATACAATGGCGTTTGGAGCTTCGATTTTGACAACGAGGGAGATCTCGACCTCTTGCTCGCTTCGGAAGATGAAGCCTTCGTGCTGGTTAACAAAGGAGTCGCAAAAACCACCGATGGGTCTCCATCAGGGTCGGCATTTGAGAAGTTGCTTCCATTCAAAAATATCAGGGGCGTTACCGACTTTAGATATGCCGACCTCGACGAGGACGGAGACAGCGACGCGGTTTTCCTTTTGAAAAACGGCGAGGTTAGCTTCTTCGCAAATGAAAGGGGCGGCTTGTTTAAATCTGCCGAAAACCGGCTGGCGGAAAATATTGCCGCAATAAGTGTGGGAGACACAACCGGTGACGGGACATTGGAACTGGTGCTGCTGTCAAACAAGGGCATTCTTTCGCGTTTGGGATTGGTAAAAAGACCCTCGGAACTTTCCGTCGATACTGGATTGGGTGACTGCGGTTCGAACT
>JAOTWT010000228.1 GCA_029862725.1 Acidobacteriota bacterium
CCCCCTAACAAATCGATTTCGTAGATCTGATGAGTTCCATTTCGCAACTGGCTAAAGAAAAGTGCGGAACCATCCGGATGCCATTCCAAATCGCTGATCCGGTCTTCCGTTTTATAGACTTCATTCGTATTTGCATTGTCGACCGGCCTTACCATAATCTTCCATTTCTCACCTTCGTTTGCTAAATATGCAATTCTCGACTCATCGGGAGAGATTTGAATAACTCTGGCGGAGGCGCCATTTTCCTCAAAGTCAGTAATCTTCGTGCTTTCGCCATTCTCCGTGTTAAGCGCAGATAGATTGTAAGCATCCTGGTAGTAGATTTTCCCGCTTTTCGCCCACAGCCTCGGTTTTGTTTCCGCATCCTTGACACGACCAACGAGCACCTTTTGGCCGCCTGTATAAGATATTCGCCAAATCCCGAATTCATCGCCCCTTCCCGAGTAGAACGCCAATTCTTCACCCGACGGAGACCAGACCGGATAACGGTTATAAAACTCATCTTTTGTTACCTGAAATGCCTCCCCGAAATTCGTCTGTTTGGACCAAATACTCACAGTTCCGCTTTTTGTCGAACCAAAAGCGATCATCTTTCCGTCAGGTGAGAACGCAGCGGTTCCATGTAATTCACCGGCAGCACTTGGCCAATTGGTGATTTCGACAGTATTGAACGCGATTTCCGAGCTATCTTCCATAGAAAATCCATTTGAATACCACCAGACTGAGACAACCACGGTCGACACGATCGCCAGCAATCCCGCGATCTGGAAGACTTGGAAACGATTGGCAAATCTCGATGAGGCGGTGCGTTCAGCGGTCGTCTTGGCGGCTGCGTCATCCGTAATGTGAGTTTGTTCAGATTTGAATTTAAGACCGTCCCTCAATTCGCGCAGGTCTTCCAACATTTCTTCGATGTTTTGATAACGCTGCTCCTTTTTCTTACGGAGCGACTTTTTGAGGATTTCCGACAGCAGGACGGGAGGGTTTTCGACGAACTCTTCGATGAGGGGAGGCTCATCCCGGAGGATCGATCCAATGATATCTATCGAGCCTTCTCCAACAAACGGCGGGCGATTCGTAACCAATTCATACAACACGACGCCGAGGCTGAAAATATCTGATCTCGGATCGACCGTCCTCCCTCGGGCCTGTTCCGGCGACATATACTGAGGCGTGCCGAGTACCAACCCCGGCAGGGTGGATACCTTTCCGCGCGTCTTCGCGTCCATATCGACCTCGGACTTGGGCCCGCTGCCCGTGGATTTTGCCAGACCAAAATCCAGGACTTTCAGGAGCCCGTCCTTTCTCAACATGATGTTGTCCGGCTTTATGTCGCGGTGAATTATACCGGCTTGATGAGCCGCCGAGAGTGCGGACGCAATTTGAATTGCAATTTCAGCAGCATCGTAAACTGATAACTTGCCTTCATTGATCCTCTCGCCGATCGTGACTCCGTCAATATATTCACTGACGATCAGATAAGCGTCTTTGTATCGCCTGATCTCGTGGACTGTGATGATGTTGGGATGATTGAGCGAAGAGGCGGCCTTTGCCTCCTGGATAAACCTGTTGAGCCGTTCGGTGTCGCCGGTAAAATCCTCGCTTAGCACTTTAATGGCGACCTTGCGATCAAGATTGGTGTCTTCCGCCAGATAGACATCGCCCATTCCGCCGTGACCGATCTTTGAAATTATCTCGTAATGGCTGAACCGCCGCTCTTCATTAAAAACGGGAATCGGTCTTGTAGGGCTTTCTTGCTTCTTCTCCCTAATTATGGATTCAGCGACATGTGCCACGGCCGTGGATTCCAAAAATCCACTGTCATACGCGCTCAGTAGTTCCTCCACTTCTCTGCGCAAATCTCTATCGTCACCGCATTCCCTGTCTAAGTAGTCATCCCGTCTTTGAGATACAAGGTCAACCGCCGATCGAAAGATTTTTTTGGCCTTTTGATAGTCAGTGTGCTTCACCTTCTCGCTTCATCTCTTCAATCCCTTTCATATCCGGGATTTCGCCATTATTCTCTGTCCCTAATTGTTGCCATTAACCAATACATCATTCCGACAGTTTCGTTGTTTGTCCCCCATCGTTTTGACCTGTTTAGCTTTCTTGATTTTCTTGACCATGACCAGTCGCGCTCCGGTCGCCGGTGGACGCCGCATTTATCGATCGGATACAGCAGCGCGTTGCTCACGCAAACAGTCGGCTGAACTGTGTAATTCTTTTG
Organism: Acidobacteriota bacterium; assembly: GCA_029862725.1. Classification (GTDB taxonomy): domain Bacteria; phylum Acidobacteriota; class Blastocatellia; order Pyrinomonadales; family Pyrinomonadaceae; genus Aridibacter. The sequence goes on from JAOTWT010000228.1 coordinate 2,228, forward strand.
TGCTGTTTTTTGGATTTGGCGGGGCCGAGACTGCGGTTGTATCGACACTATCGACAGCGCTGAGTCGGTTGCCGATTTGTCACGTGAACTGAATGCGATGAGGAGCCGTTTCAGTTCGCCTGTATCAATCGAGGGATGATACATAACATGGCCTCTTTTTTCGATCTCTCCAAAATACATGAAGAGTGATCTTTCGCATTGTAACTTACGTACAGTTGTATCACATCATACGCTGTATTTTATACATTTTCTGTTAACATGATCGCCTTCTATTCCCGTAAAAACAGCTTCCCCCGTATTTACTCCCTCCCGAAAGTAAGCAATCTAAAAGACTTAGCTATCGACCGTTCCCGTTCGCTCTAATGCCTCCACTGTTGAACTCGGTTCTCGGGCACCCCGAATTCTTCGCTTTTAATACAATTTACGGGTCGAACCTCGCTCTTTTATTGCTTCGGCAAATCGGTGACCAAAAATCTCCAGATTTACCAGCAGCAAGTACGCCTCCACCTTTACTCAAAATGGATTTTTGCAATGGCAAGGGTCGAGGCAAAACGAAGAAAGACGTATATCGGAGGCGCGGCGATGTTCAACTCGGTTTTTTGGGTTGGAGCCCGCTGTGACGTCCAGCTTGGTTCCGGACAAGATCAACGATTTTCATCCGGGGTATTGAAAATGTCCGAGGTGGAAGGCTCAACCTATCAGTTAAGTTTATTTCTCAGGATTAAAGAAGACATCTCCTCGTTAAGCGTTAGTGAAAATGTGCCGGCGGGGGGCCAATTTATCCGCAGCATTTTGCAGCAAACACATCATCCCGAAGGTTTTTAGCAAAGCAGTTCCGCGGCAAGATCGAATTTTTGAGGACCTGAACTCAGGCATGAAAATTGAATTACGTAATCGCATTGTGATCAGACGGAGGGTACCGGCGATTTGTTCTTCACAGCCGGGACAAACTTTGGCATGAGCAAGATGCCTCTAAGCACAATTCGCTTCTTTGCTTCAATCGACTTCGATTCCTTTGCATAGTCGAATTCGAGAATATACTCAAAGTGGCCGGCAGAAAGTTTTCTGCGAACAATTTCAGGCAGATGAAACAAAAACGTGTCCGCGAAATCGCCTTTGCCTTCGTCCATGCTTCCCAATGGTTCCTCGGTCTTGTCTTTCAAATAGACGGGTATGGAGCTAATCGGATCGCACCTGTGATAGATATCTCCAAGAATCCGTCGTCGTTTAATGGCCAATGGTGAACGGGTCATAATTGCCTGCGTCTTAATGTTGTTTGAGTGGCGAGGGGCTCCTTAACTCTTGTCAATACCGAGGACGTCGCCGGGCGTGCAATCAAGTACCCTGCAAATCTTTTCCAGAGTTGCAAAGTTTACTCCGCGTGCCTTTCCCTTCTTAAGCCGCCACAAAGTTGTGTGGCTGACACCTGACTGTTTTGCCAGCCAATAAAAAGTCCTCTCACGTTCTTTTAGTATTTGATCAATATGAACCTCTATCTTCATACTTTTTGATTACTTGAATACCCCTTTTTGTCTGACGGCCTTTTTGTATCCAAAATATATTTCATATTTGACATATAGTCAAAATTGGACGTAACATGTAGTGGTAAAGAAATAGCTTGATCTTTCCTCAGATTTTTCTGGAACTCGCCAGACCTTCCTGATCCAAATTAGCTTAATCACGTGCCCTGGAGCCAACCTTGTTTTTTTGAGGCATCGCGCGCGGGAGTCGGAGAATCATATGAAAGACCTATCAATTACGGAACGGCGCAACAAAGATGTGCTTATCCTCGATCTCGCCGGAAGGGTTTTGATCGGCGAAACAACTTCCAAACTGCGTTCAACCCTTCGCAGCCATCTGGATCAAAAGGAACGAAACCTGATTTTGAACCTGGCGGAAGTCACGCATATCGATTCAAGCGGGTTGGGTGACATCGTGGCCGGTCATGTTTCATTCGAAAAAGCGGGCGGCGCGCTGAAGCTTCTTAATCTGACGGACAAGGTCAATGACCTGATGATGATAACGAAACTTCTTACGGTCTTTGAGACATTTTCAGTCGAAGATGATGCTGTCAAGAGCTTCGAGGCTAAAACCGCGGATTCGAATCTGGGATCCGTTTCCACCGCATCCGGCGCTGAGTAGATCGAAAAATTAACGACCTGACCAACGAGGTGCAGCAAGTATGAACATTATGAGCATTGTATTCGCAATTCTATTCTCAACATCGGTTCTCAGTGCGTTCGCTTGCGGCCTTATCGTCATGCGAGGTATGCATTACAACAACGCCCGGTTAACTAAAAAGTTTTTTCGATTGCGCACAAGGCAAATTGGGTTTGAAAGGCGCCGGATGGCATCGCAACCGAACATCATCTGTTCGCTTCCGATGCACGATATACCTCGCAGGGAAGTCCCGCTTTATTAAAATTACTCGGGTTTGGCTTCCCCAATAGATGACTAGAACAAAGAATTATCCAGCAGGTGAAAAACACAATTCAAGAATTAAAGAAGTTCGCGCCGTCAAAATGCGCGTGGTGCGCCGGAACTGGCGATTTTCTCGTTTCACCCGGAGCATTAGCCTCTTGCATTGTCTGTGGAGGAAAAGGACATGTTTCGATAGAACAGCCTGGCAGACAATGCAAAGCATGTAAAGGCAGTGGAAAGCAAACGTCGAAACGCCTGTGTATGTCCTGTGCCGGCACCGGCTGGGAACGTATTGTAAAGATCTAATGGATGACCCGAAGCGCGGGCAGGAATATCGGAACAGCAAATAAGACGCTCGGCCGGATTGCCCATTGCGCAGAAAGAAGAGAGCGGGTAAGACAAATGAAGAATGAAACAAAAAAGATCAAAGTGATCAAGAAGAGCGAAATCGGCAGAATCAAGAAACCGATCGTTAAAAAGAGAGACTCAGCTGATTTCACTACAAAAAGAACAGTCGCAACAATCACTGCGTGGATAGACGAACTACAGCAAAGACGTTCTGAAGAAGCAAAATCTGCCATCGAACAGCTAAACAGGCCTCAACCCATAACGCGTAGGCAGGAACGCCGCGCGGATCAAGCCTCACTAGTCTCGAACGATTTTAACAATACAAGTAACGATTTTGGGTCCGAACGCTCAGGAAAACCATCGATCGACAATTTAGAACGAAAAGCCGTCTTCAAACACGGCTTTTTCGTATTTCACTTTTCAGACTGTCACATACCAGGCACTTTTTAAGGGGCATTTTACGTAGGCTAGAGAATGCCTGCCTCTATAAGGAGTATTCGTTTTGGGTCCATTTGTACACAATATCGATCCGATCATTCTTTCTATTGGCGGAGTACACCTTTGGTGGTACGGCCTTAGCTTTGTGCTCGGGTTCCTCAACATGCATCTCGTCGTTCGCCGAAACCGCAAAAAAC
>JAOTWT010000229.1 GCA_029862725.1 Acidobacteriota bacterium
CCGTTTGCAAGGAACCAGTAAACAGGATGAAGTGATCGTTGGACCACAACCGGCACCCTTACAGAGTTTGATATAAGGCCAATTCCTGAGGGAAATGACCCCGTAACGAGTACATTTTCGAGTAAACCTCGCACTCGCGCTGCCCTTGTTGCCATTTACAATCCAGTGGACGGCCCGTAAAGATAATCGGGGCTTACGGGACTTTCCATAAACCCCTTGTTCTTGCCGCGAACTCCCGGCTGCGGGAATCAACTACCTAAGCTCCCGGAACTACCTGCAAGACCCGCATCATCTCATGATCCTCATGAGACAAGATGTGGCAGTGCCAGACGTAACGGCCGGGCTTATCAAATGTTGTCTTGATCCTGACCATCTGTCCGGGCAAAGCGGTTACCATGTCCTTGGGCGCGTTCTCGACGTATTCCGCCATCGGCAGAACCGGAGCTCCGACAATTATGTTCTCCAGCCGAAAACCTTCGCCGACCGCGCCATTGTGCTGTTGGACAGGCTGCTCGACCAGATCGGCGGTAAATTCAAATCGGTCGAGTACCTCGAACTTCACCAGATGCAGATGAACCGGATGGGCATCGCCCGTGGCATTGTAGATTTCCCAGATCTCAGTACCGCCTAAAGCAGGGTTTTCCGTTGCGGGGCTATGCCAGGCGATTGCTCCCGAAACCAAATCACCTTGCGCATCAATTGAAGGTTCGGCCACCCCCAACAGAGGCTGCAACCTTCCGTATTCGTCTGATCCTTCGAAGAGCGCGACTCGTCGAGTGTTCGTGACCGCTTCGTTGTTTCCGCCATAAATATCTATGGCCAAAGGGTCAAAGTTGTCGGGAACACTGCTTAGGGGGATATCGACATCGAACGCCATGATCCGGTCCGTCTGCCTGTCTGCAAAGAAATCGTCCGGATCCAGATCACCTCCAAAATCCCCTCCGAACGGTGCGTCACCGCCTATATTCTCCAGAATTACACGTGTTCCGGATGGTACCTGTGCGAAGTCGAAAACGATGTCATAGCGGCCACCCGGTTCGATCACCAGGGTATCCGTCTGAGTAGCAGCCGAGGCCAGTCCCTGATCGCTGCCAATTACGAGGAAAGGCATTGGCGCTCCCGCTCCTTCAAGGCTTGTCGCGCCGCCCGGTACGGGCCTGAAACGCACAACCAGAAAGCGTGAATCGGTACCGTTGAGAAGGTGCATCCGGTAGTGCCTCGGTTCGACAGCGGCTTTCGGCCATATTTTGCCATTGACTACAATATGGTCGCCAAAGAACTCAGCTAAAGCGGTAGGGCCGCCGCCGCGGAAGACGTCCGGAGGCAGCTCTGCGCCCTCTCCTGTGATGAAGTCATCGTAAAAAGGATCGCCGGGGAAGGCAGGATAAAACAGCTCTCCGTTTTCCATAAACATGCGGTCCTGGATCGCATAGGCCAACTCATACGGAAATGCGGGCAGGCCGAGCGGGTTATCAGCCGCACCGGTGTCAAATTCGTCACGGACGAAGTAAAAACCCGCCATTCCGGCATAAACATTCAGCCGGGTGATCCCCAGGGCATGGTCGTGGTACCACAAGTTTCCGGCGGGAACGTCGTTGTCGTAGTAGAAGTCGGTCGTAAACCCGCCGTCGACGTAATTCCACTGGGGGCCCCGGACCTTGCCGTCGGGGCTGTAGAAGAACTCGGGATTTCCGTCAAACTGAAAATCAGTGTGGCCTCCGTGCAAATGAGTCACGATTGGGATCCCGTTTTTCTTGATTGTGTAATCCTCATAGCCCTCAAGGCTGTAGCACCAGTGCAATGATGTATCGACGGGCAACAGGTGTTTCTTTCCGTTCAAACCGTTGCTCCAACGCACATGTGTCTTGGCGTCTCCACCGGCACTTGTGCTTTTTATTTGAAACGTACGGCCCGGCCAGGACACTCCGCGGTTGTCGTCGTACCCGTATCCGAAGATCCTTGTGATCAGCGGCCGGCCATTTTTGGGATTTACCAGTCCCGTCATATGTTTGCTTTCTTTGACGGCGACTCGGTAAACACCATTTTGTGGTTGGTAAATAAACACCGGATCCAGGGCATTCGGTGCATCTACGGTAAATTTTGGCTGGAGCGCGGGATCGCTTAGTCCTGTCGTGAGGGATTCACCAAATACGGTACGTACCATACCGTGCCCGGTGAAAGTGAAAAACGCGGCCGCGGCACAGCTGGTTTTTAAGAAATCTCTTCTTGTTAGCGTTGAATTTGTATTAGACATGCCACCTCCAAAAAGTCTCCGGCGTTAATGGACCCAACAACCGGTGACCAGGAATCAGACCTGTCTCCTACATCTCCTTGCGTTTCGTATTCTCTTGCGCCTATCTTAATTAGGTTCTGTTACGATTCTTACCTAAAACGTTCTTATTCTCATGTATGTAGTTCAGACAAACTCTGATTACCATTCTCTATAAAAAAATCTGTAAACTTCTGTCTGCTTAGCCAGATTATACTTCCAAAAGATTAAGTTTTCTAATTAGAAATCCTTGCATAAACAATTAGTACTTATGTTTTTAGGAATGAATTGTGTCTGCTATCGCGCTGACGGCGTCAACGAAGTCGAAGGGATTGAACCCGACGTAACCCTTTGGAAAACGTCCGACAGCAAATCGGAGAAACTTTCAAGGCTCCTGAAATATTTGGCAGAAATGCAATAAGGGTAACCATTGCCAACATTCGTCGGTCCCGGGTTTACCCTACGCCTCGCGGCATTAAAGTTGCCGCGCTTATTCCGCCGCCTTCGCCTTTGCTTTCTCTTCTTCTTTTACAAAGGCCTTGCCATAGCGCAGCATCACGCTGTTGGCCGTTCCGTCCTTTCCGATCGTAACGACATAAAGCCGGTCGTATTCACTCTTCTCGTCGATTTCCGTACCGGCGTCTCCGCCCAGAAGCTTTGTCAATTCGGGAGTGGTGTTGCTGTGTCCGACGACCAAATGACGGCCTCCCGATTTCTTAAGCGACGCGGCAAAACCAGCAAGATCTTTCGGATCATAGGTCTCGACGTCGAGCCCTGTCTTTGACGCCACGGGCGCGGCGGTATCTTTTGTTCGAATAAAGTCGGTGCTGTGAATGTGTTCAAGATCTGCGCTTGCGAGCGCCTTTGCGAGTTCGTCCGCCCTCGTCTTGCCGTCTTCCGAAAGTTCAGGGTCTTTGCTCGCATCCACCTTTTCGGCATGGCGAACCAGAAAGACGACCAGTGGTTTTTGTTCGACGCGTGTCGGCTGAACGGGTTCCGCCGGACAGCCCGCAAAAATAAATGCCGAAACAATAATTAGCGTCAATAAAGCTATCTTATTTGTCATATCAACCGCGAATCTAACCCAGATTGCTTTCAGTTCCAAGCCGCTGCCGGCGCCCAGCGGGCGCTAACGCTTATGACAAAAGCTTATCAAACGGAAATCGTAACGGATCAGCCTTCGAAATTGATATAGTAACGGTTCGGCTTTATGTTCGGCACTTCTTCATTCACCACTCGGTTCGTTGAATCGACAAAGCTTGCAATCGATTCGATCCGCAACAACAAGACCCGTTCGTCACTTACGATCGTTGGGATCGTCGTCGGCGTCGCGGTGGTCGTCATGGTAGCTGCATTGCTCGAGGGCGCACAGAATTTCATTGTCGCCGCAACCGCTGATTTCGCCCCGGACGTGATCCGTATCGAAAAGGCCTCGTTCCAGGACTTCAGCGGGGACGGCCAGGCGTTTGCTGAGGCCGAGTCGAAACGGCCCGACCTGCTTTCCGAAGATCTCGGATTTCTCAAGTTGCGGCTTCGCGAGAATTTCTCGGTCGGTGCCCTCGGAGTTGCTTCGCTTCCGGCGCGCCGGGGCTCCGAAACCCTGGTTGGTATCTCGGTCCGCGGCGTCACGCCGAATATCGCGGAGCTCACAAATTTTAAGGTCGCCTCGGGGCGCGGTATTACAAGCGTCGACGCCGATTTCCGTCGTAATGTCTGCGTGATCGGGCAGGATGTTGTGGATGAATTGTTCGGCGGGAACGATCCGTTGGGCCGTTCGATCCAACTTGGCCAGCTCGCCTATGAGGTGATCGGAGTCGCCGAAAAACAGGGTAGCTTTTTTGGAAATTCCCGGGACGGATTTGTCCAGATCCCGCTCGGCACTTTTGAGAAGGTTTTTGGGCGCCGTTCGCGGTCGCTTTCGATATTCGTGCGCCCTCTTGATGCGACTGCCTTTTCGCCGGCGGACACCGAAGAGAGGGTGCGGGTCGCGATGCGGATCAGGCGCGGGCTTATTTTGACCAGCAAGCCAGACAACTTCAGCATCGTAACCGCCGAAAGCGTACAGGCCTTTGCCGGCAACCTTACCGGACTCGTCGGCACGATCATTTATCCGCTTACGATCATCGCCTTGTTTGTCGGCGGCGTTGTCGTAATGAATATGATGCTCGCGGCCGTGACCGAAAGAACAAGAGAAATTGGCATTCGGAAAGCGCTTGGTGCGACGCGCGGAGACATTTTGACGCAGGTGCTCGTCGAAACAGTCACGCTCACTCTTTTGGGGGGACTGCTCGGCCTGGCTCTGGCGGCGGCGATAAGTGCAACGATTGCAGGCTTGACCTCATTTCCGATCGCGGTCCCCGTCTGGGCAATGATTCTGGCGATCGGCGTGTCGTGTTCCGTCGGGATCGTCTTTGGCGTGGTACCGGCGAGAAAAGCCGCGTTACTCGATCCTATTGAGGCCCTGAGGTATGAGTAGAATTGAAACTGTTTAACCCAAAAATCGCAATGGCCCTCGATTTGCGGCAGATTGTCATTGATTCAATCCTCGCCCACAGGCTTCGCTCTGCACTGACATTGACCGGCGTAATCGTCGGCACGATGGTGGTCGCGCTGGTCGGCGCTGTTCTTACAGGACTTTCTCAGCGGGTGGCGGATATCACGGAAAAGAACTCTCCAAATGTGATCTACTTCACCAAAGAAGAAAGGATCGGTCCTTCTTTGCAGCAGCCTACCGCCGAGGAACGACAGCGTAAGGAACTTTCCTTCGGAGATGTACTCGCGGTAAACGCATTGTCATCGCCGCGCTCGGTTTCTCCTCAAAAGATCCGCGGCAGCTATGGTCCGAGTGCGAATATTCCGCTGGTGACAGCGAATGGGCGGACCGCGATCAATCCCCTGATCCTCGGCGTGTGGGATAACTATCCGGATATCAGTAACATACCGATCGACACCGGGCGCTTCTTTACATCCAGAGAGAGAAAAGACAGAACGAGCGTCGCGGTGATAGGCGCGGGAATAGCGGCGCAAATCTTCGAAGGCGACGATCCGATCGGCGAGTATATGAAGATCGAGGGCCGGCTTTTCAAAGTGATCGGAGTAATGCGCAAGGCCTCGGGCGAAGGCGTAATCGGCAGTGATGAGTTGGACGAACGAATAGTCTACATCCCATTCGAGACCTTCAGGAAAAATTACCCGGGAATCGAGCAAACGGTTATCGTAGTACGCGCCCGGGAAGGCAGGGTCGACGAGACGATCGAGGACGTGACAAATGTACTTCGGCGAAGACGCGGGCTCGCCGCCAACGAACCGAATAACTTCGGGACCAACAAGTCCGAGCAGGTATTCACACTAGTAA
>JAOTWT010000230.1 GCA_029862725.1 Acidobacteriota bacterium
ACGGGGTCCTTGTGGGAGGATGGGTGACCTTCCCAGCGGGGGGACCGCCGGAGGCCAATGCCTTCGTGGCAACAATGGACTGAGACGATCATATTTATTTCGGAACACCTGGCCGTCGAAGATGCGGATGTTACAAAGATGATTGGGGGCAAGTTCGCTGTAACAATTGACAGGAATTTGCGAGTGGCAGTTCCTTGCCGGAACGGCGACGGATCGTGCTCGTAGATTTCACCGACGCTACCAGTTTCCGAAACTGGAAGAGGCTGCCTGAAACGACAGCCTCTTTTTTTGGTCAGAATTATCGAACAATTACTAATTTGAATCGTTCTTCCCGACGGGCAATTTTTCATCAAGCGTCCGGGTCGTGTTTTCGGTGACCGAGTGGAAATGGCTTTGTGCCGTCGGTGGCATCAGTAACTCGTTTGTGTTCTTAAAGAGTTCCGGAGGTTGTCCCTGGGCGGACTCATTTGTCTCAAGCAAGCCCTTCTTCGGCACAGTAAAAAAGTATCCGTTGATCATCAGGGCGAGGCCGACACAAAAAGTTATCAAACCCGCCGCCGCAATTTCCATTATCTCCGGATCGCCAAAAATCCCGGCCACAAAAAAACCGACCGCAATCCCGAATCCGACCAATGTCACGATGCTTCCGTTGCGAATCCGCCGAAGCTTCTTCTCTTCCGGAGACTCGAGAAACTTCTCGACTTCAGGCAAGACTTTGTCGGCAATGGTTTTGAGGTCCTTTGCGGTTTGAGCCGACTCGATCTTTTGGGCGAGAGTGCGGCCAATCTCGGATTTGGTCAGGAGGACTGGCCCTGGCGCACCATCCTTCTGTTCGATAACTGTCCTGACGACATGAAGATCAGAACCGCACGAACGGCAGTACTGTGTATTTCGGTTCTCTTCTGTTCCGCAGTTAGGACAAAACATATTTCATTGATCAATCATCATCTATCAATTATCCGAATGAAAAGGGGTGGAAACTCGGATATTCTTCCCGTCACATGTTCCTGAACCCTTGTCCCCCGTTCCTCATGCCCCGTCCCCGTTCACTTCCCTTTTTCCGCCTCGATTACTTTCTCGACAAAAGCCTTTTCTGCCGGCGAGAGTATGACGCCGTCCAATTTTAATTCCGGATCCGGTTTGTACCAGAAAAACTGCGAGTAGAAGTTTCTGATAATGTCAGTCTTAAAATCATAACCTCGAAGGGCATAATAGTAGTTACGAATGATCCTTAGCTCACGTTTCGATAATTCCGCAAGGTCTTCTGTGGTGATTCCGTCCCACGGATCGAGCGTAAAGTATCTTACTACTTTTTCCAGCACATCGCGGTCGATGCATTCCTTGGCGAAGTCACACCAGCGCCCGACCCAACCTGCCGCCCAATTGTACTCCGCAAACATAACGTCGTTATCTGGTTGGAAGTTCCGTTCCTTCAAACTCAGATAACCCCGATTCAGATGTGCCATCCGAATTTTTGGGTTTTCTTCGCCGAACCAATCCCGCGGATTCTCGTCAATCACGCCGTGACCGACTATCTTCCAATCCGCGAGTCTGCCGTCTTTTCGGAAACTCGCCGGAATCGTATACACCCCCCGGTCGAGATGTACCTGCATTTCGAAATCGTCGATCTGTTTGTTCGCCCAACGTTTTCCGGTCGTGATCTGGTATTCGAAGTCTCTCTGCAACTCGACCGACCCGCCGCCGCGATACGTGTATGTGTGACGGATCCTGTTGACTCCCTCATGAAAGCGGACCGTAAAATAGTAAACAAAATCGACTTCCTTGAAACCCAGCTTTTCGTAAGAGAACGCAGTATCAGACATCCTTTTCACTTTGTACGGCAGATCCAGGCCATTTACGTTGACCGTAAACGCCTTGATTTGAGGATGCTGGTCCTCATCCGTATCTCCGCCCGCGGGCGGCGTGACAAAACCTACGATGACCTCTTTCGCGGGTCCTGGATTGTAAAAAGTAAAATCGACGTCGACCTTCATCCATTCAAAATCCGTGACATAAAACCTCAGCAGTTCCTTGCGCAGCTCGATCCGGGTTTCCTGAAGCGGGATGAGATTATTGCCACTGACGTAAAAAACCCCGTCATTCGCATTCCCTCTCAATGCGCACACCAGCACAAGCATCGCCAGAATCAATATGTTTTGGTTTAACCTTTTATATTGCATATATTGCATAGTTTATTGAACGGCCGGGATCCAGCCTTTTTGCGGGTTATGTAACCAAAATAAAACGGCGGGACCACATTATCAAGTGATTCCGCCGTTACCTTGAATTCCAAAGAACTCTAGTGATCGGGATGCGCTGTTTCTTTCGCTTCGTCCTGGATGCGCTTTAACATGTCGACGGCGTTCGAATTATCGGGATTCAGCTCAAGCGACTTCATGTAGAGCTTGGCGGCAGTTTCCATTTCGCCCTTGAGCATATACGCCTCGGCGAGGCTGTCATAAACATTCCACGAATCCGGGTAAAGCTCGACATTGATCTTAAAGAGCCCAATCGCGGCATCCCACTGCTTCATCTGAATCATGTTGTAGCCATAGCGATTGATCTGGCCCTCGATATCGACGTACTTGTTGGCCGGATCGTTTTTGAACGCAATCGCGTCCCCTCGAAAACCCGCAAGGTCCATCGTCGCATATCTTTTCATCGCGAGTTCGTCAAGCGTCGGCCTTGATTCAAAGCTCTCAATCGCTTTCATCGCCGGATCGATGTTGTTCACGTAATCGCTGAAATTTGGTTCGGCGGCAAAATGGGGAGACGTCCAGGCACGTTCGTCGCGGGCATGCTTGTTTTGCCAGAAGAGCTCGGAAATCCTCAATCGGAGGCCGCTTTTCGGGAGATTAAAAGTCCGCGCGTCCCCATACATATTGACATGCGAGCCGGTCGGTTCCCCGATAAAAGAGGCATTTGTCCACGTCTCAAGCTGATTGACAAGATTTTGAGCGGCGGAAAAGGTCCTGCGGCCGATTATCACGAAGAGCTTACCGCGGCGGTCGATATTCTCGAGCTGGATAAGCCCGCGTATGATCGGCCGCACGAGAGTGTTGTTTCCGCCGCCGTTGTGGCGAAGGTCCAGGACGAGCTTCTCGGCGTTGTTCTGCTTTGCCGCAGCGACGACCTGCGCGAAAAACTGTTCGATGGTCTTGTTCTCGTCATCCAGCACGTTGTTCATCTGAACAAAGAGCATTTTTTTGTCTTTGACATACTCGAACCAAAGGCTTTCCGAGCTGCGCTTGTAAGTCAGCGGTTTGGGGTTCGTGGTGCCGGCCCGGACGTCGAGCCATTTTGGCGCTGCCTCGAGCGTCGCCGTGATCGAGTTGTCTTTTGCAGGGTCCAGTTTGGCGGTGACCTCTACCCTTTTGCCGTCTTTTTCAAACTCAAAATTTGTCGCGTCGGCTTTTGGCGAAATGCCGATCGCGTGCAGGACGCTCGGAGAAGCGAGGTAGTACGGAACGCTTTCGTATATGCCGAATTTATTGTCGGTGGCTAGATAGGGGCCGATTTTGTCGATCGCAGCCTTGGCGGACATTGCTTCCACACCGGTCAGCCTGGCTCCGACCAGTTCCTTGTATTCTTCTGCGGCATAAGTTACATAAACCCCGTCGCTAAAGACATAAAAGCGAATCGGATAAAACTGGAATTTGAGCTTTGGGTCCCAAATCGTGGAAAGATAAGTGTGGCCGTCGCGGGCGAGCCCGACTATTCTTGCCATTTCGAGCGCGACCTGCTGGGAGGTCAGTCGGGGAATCCTTTCATTAAGGCTCTCGACGGCACTATCGAATTTCTCGCGCTCGAGGCGGTGAAAGAGATTGGCATGTTTGGCGGACAGAGTGTGGGCCAGATAAACGAGATCCGAGCGCCATGCTTCGACCTCGGCGGGCGACATCATTTTCGCGGGGTCAGTAGAAGTTTCCGCGGTGAATTCCTGGCCGGACACCGAAACCGTCAAAAGCACCGCCCATGTAACTATCAGCGACAAGACTCTTTTTCGCATTGGATCTCCTTATCAAATTCTTGTTTTATTGCTCAACGAATTCGGGCGCAAAAAAGTTCAGTATCGGAGCACTGGCAGAGACAAATCAAAACCAAAATGTCTTTACTGTATTGAAAGTGGCGGGATTACTGATCTTCAGGTTTCGACTCTGTTTCCGACTGTTCTTCGACGACAACTCTCTCCTCGGAATTGCTCCACTCCTGGAACGAGCCATCATAAAGGCGGACCGGATACCCGAGCATACGGGCGACAAAATACGCAAGCGAGGCCTGTTGACCGGTATGGCAATAGGTCACGACAGGTTCCTTTTTTATTACCCCGGCATTGTCGAATAATGCCTGTAGGTCCTTGATACTCTTAAAATAATTGTCGTCGGTAACAAAACTGTCATAGGGGATATTCCGGGCGTTTGGAATATGGCCGGCGCGGGGCATCGAGCCCTTATCCGCGCCCGTGTAATACTTCGGCGATCGTGCATCGACGATCGCGATCGGTTGGTCGTTCAAGATCGCGTTGAGGAGATCGGCTTTCTTTGCGACAAGATCGCGCGCGACGACTTTTAGTTTTCCCCTGGCCGGCGTTCGTGTTTCCGCCGTCAGAGCGCGTCCGGCTTTTGTCCAAGCCGGCATTCCACCGTCGAGTATAGAGGTGCGGTCAGCAAGACCAAGATAGTCGAGAGTAAAAAAGACGCGGGCAGATGGCGTTACCCAGTCTTCGCCCCAATAGATTACGATCCTCGAATTGTTGCTTATCCCCAAAGCCTCGAACTTTTCAACAAGACGCTCCACCGGGGGTACCTCAAGCGTAAGCGCGTTCTCTTCCTTAGTTGTCGAAATATCCTGCCGCGAAATGTACTGCGCTCCCGGAATATGTTCCTTATCAAAGTCCTCCGGTTTCCCGACATGGAGCAGGACAAGGTTTTTGTCGTCGATGTGTTTCGCGAGCCACCCCGCCGTAACGACAAAGGCGGTTTTTTTGCCGGGTTGAGACGCAGGAGAATGCGCCGCCAAAAAGAGAAGAGCTATCAGGCTCAATAACGTTGCTTTTTTCATATCAAACTGTTCCGTGATTCGTTTTCACCACACTCTTCATTCGTTCTTCAAAAAGTTTCACAGATACACTCAAAAAATCCTGCGCCGTGATCAAACCGATCAGCTTATCGCCTCTCACGACCGGAAGACACCCTATGTTCTTTGACTCCATAAGTTTAAGTGCATCAAGGGACGAGGTCTTGGGAGTGATCGTAATCAGTTCGGTGCGCATTACGTCGCTTACCGAGATCTGGTCGGTCTTTGCAGATCTCGCCAACAACTCAAGCAGATCGCGGTGTGAGACAATCCCAACGAGGCTTCCCATATCGTCTTCGACCGGCACATGCCTGATGTGTTTCCAGTTCATAAGACTCGCCGCAAGATCGATTACGTCCCCCGGACGGACCGTAAACAGGTCTTTCGACATAAACCGCTCGACTGTTCCGTAGTTGTCTATCCAGGTCGATTTTTCATCTATCGTTGCAAGTTCCCATTTGTAGGCCGGGTTGCCGATTTCCTGATTGTTCTTCATCTGCTCGGTTATTGCCCTCATCCGGACATTCGTTTTTGCACTTG
>JAOTWT010000231.1 GCA_029862725.1 Acidobacteriota bacterium
CAAAAAGATTTTTGAGAAAATCCGCGCCCTGTGCCTGTATGGCAAGCGCTTCGGTAACACCAAAAAAGAGGCAGGCAAGCAAAACCGGAACCGGTCGCCATTTGGCCAGAATCAATGCCGCCAGGGCGATAAAACCCTTGCCGGCGCTCATTCCCCTCGTAAAAAACGAGGACTGGCCGATCGAAAGGTACGCCCCGCCAGCGGCCGCCAGAACACCGCTCATGATGACACCGGTGTATCTCATCGCGCGCACCTTGATACCCGCCGAATCGGCGGCTCCCGGATTCTCTCCGACAGCCCTCAGCCTTAATCCAAAGGGTGTTTTGTAAAGTACATAGAAAACGACGGGCACAAGCAGAAAAGCAAGGATCGAAGCGATCGAGATACGGTTGAAGTAATTGGGCAACAAAAACTCTTTTGCGATCTGCTCGGTCGAACCCGATGCGTCGTAGATCGCCCCCGAAAGCAAGGCCGGCAGACCCAGCATCAAAAAGTTAATGCCAACGCCCGCGACGACCTGATCCGCTTCAAACCCAATCACCGCAACCGCAAAAAGCGCGGCGACAAGACCGCCTGCGATCATGCCGCTCAAAAATCCCAGATACGGATTGCTAAGTTCGTAAGTAACCACGGCGGCCGTAAAAGCTCCCGCCAGCATGAGCCCCTCGAGCGCGATATTTATGACCCCCGAACGCTCGGAAAACAGCCCGCCCAGCGCAGCAAAAATCATCGGTGTCGCGACGCGGATCGCCGAGTATACGATGATTAGAACTGGTACCAGATAGTCTTCCATCTATTTGCTGAATCTCTGCAAGCTCGCCACAAAAAGGATTATTACCGCCTGCAGGACCTCGACGAGATCCTTCGTAATATACTTCGTGTCGATGTCGATAAAGAGCCCGCCGCGGATGATCATTGCAAAGAACACGGCTGCAATGAACACGCCAAGCGGATGATTCCGGCCGAGCAATGCGACAGCGATCCCAAAAAAGCCCCACGAACCTGAAAACCCGTGATAGTAATTGTGACGATATCCAAGCACTTCGCCGATCGCGACCATTCCCGCCAATGCACCGGAAATCGTCATCGCAATGACAATTTGTTTTTTGGCGGAAATTCCCCCGTACTCGGCGGCATCGGGGTTTTCACCAACAGCCCGGAGCTCGTATCCCCACTTCGTTTTCCAAAGAAAGATATAGACCAGCACACACATCACGATCGCCACTAAAAACGAAATATTGAGCGCAACGGTCTCCGGCACAAAGGGCAGTAACTGGTTGAGTTGAGGGATATGGGCGGCTTCACCTATGGGTGCTGTTTGCAGGATCGGATCGCCCGGGATCTTATAAAAGTACTGGGTGAAATAACTGACGAGGCCGATCGCAACGAAGTTCAGCATGATCGTGTTGATGACCTCGTGCGAACCAAATCTCGCTTTTAGGAATCCCGGGATCGCGCCCCAAAGACCCCCCACGATTATTGCGGTAGCAATACACAAAGGGATCAGCAAAAGAGCAGGCAGGCTGACCCATGACCAGTCCTGTTGCTCGCCAAATACATTGACGACTGTGCCGCCGAATTTGATTCCGACCCAGGCGGTCGCAAAGGCGGCCACATAAAGCTGTCCCTCGGCCCCGATGTTAAGAAGCCCGCACCGGAATGCTACGGCGACCGCAAGTCCCGTGAAGATGAGTGGTGTCGCGTAAAACAGCGTTTCCGTTATTCCTTTCAGCGAACCAAAGGAACTCTCGAGAAATATCCAGAACGCGGCGAATGGATTGTCACCGATAATCGCGATAATGATTCCGCCAATTGCGAAAGCCGCAATTACCGCCACCATCGGGAAAAATGCTTCTCGAAAAAGCTTCATAACCAGGTTGTTCCGCCTGAAACTAAACGTTGATTTACCGCTCGGGCGTAAGATCAATGTTCTCAAAGTTTATGGAACACGACCAACGCGCCGTCGTATTGGAAAATAGATTCTGCGGAATGCGATGTAAATATAACCTTTCACGAGAATTATGTCACCTCCCGGATGGCCTTCAGATTTCTAAATCAAGTGATTTTTGACAAAAATTTAGACTTGACAACAACACACTCAGGTTTTATTATTCTTAGAGACTAAGTGTTTAGTCATATTTTGAGTTATTTTGACAACTTGTTAGGAGGTTTTACACAAAATGAGTTTGATTAAATACGATCCGTTCAGAGAGCTGAGAAGCCTTCAGGATGAAATGAACCGACTCTTCATGACCAGCGTCCCGAGAGGATACGGTCAGGAAGACCTTGCCAGCGGCGGATGGTCCCCGAGTGTCGATATTTACGAATCGGAAGGCGAAATCGTACTCGAAGCCGAACTGCCCGGCATGAAGCGGGAAGATTTTGAAGTTTCGATCGAAAACAATGTTATTACGCTCAAGGGCGAACGCAATTTCGAGAAGAAAGACGAAGGCGACAACTACCACCGGGTTGAAAGAGCCTATGGTTCTTTCACGAGATCCTTCAGTCTTCCCCGTTCGGTGTCAGCTGACGGCACATCGGCGGACTTCAAAAACGGAATCCTGCGAGTGACGCTTCCAAAGAAAGAGGAAGCGAAAGCCCGAAAGATCGAAGTTTTTGGAGAAAGCGAAGACGCAAAAGCAATAAACGCGTAAGAGCGTACGGAATATAAACGGCGGGAGCACGGTGTGACACTCCGGGTCCCGCCGTTAAACTGGATCAACAGAATATGAGATTTGACAGATTTACAATTCGGGCACAGGAAGCTGTTCAAAACTCGATCGGCGTGGCAGAGAAGAACGAAAACCAGCAGGTCGAACCCGAACACCTTCTCGTCTCGATGCTCGAACAGGAGCAGGGCGTGGTCGGCGCGATACTCGGGAAGATCGGCGTCAACCGCGAGTTCATAACAACGGAACTGGAGAAGGATATCGCCAGCCAACCGAAGGTAAAGGGCGGGCAACAGTACTTTAGCACGCGTATCAACACCCTGTTCGCAGAGGCCCAAAAAGAAGCCGAGGCGATGAAGGACGAATACGTATCGACCGAGCATCTCCTGATGTCCATCGCCGACGAAAAGGAAGGCGAGGCGGGCAAGATTCTCCGTTCGAGCGGTGTCAGCAAAGAAGACATTTTTAAGGTCGTCGAGGACATGCGGGGCGGTTCACGAATCACAGACCAGAACGCGGAAGAAAATTTTCAGTCGCTTGAGAAATACGCCCAGGACCTGACCGACCTCGCAAGAAAAGGAAAACTCGACCCCGTCATCGGACGTGACGATGAAATTCGCCGGACGATCCAGATTCTTTCACGTCGCAGGAAGAACAATCCCGTATTGATCGGTGAACCCGGTGTCGGAAAGACAGCGATCGTCGAGGGGCTTGCACAACGAATAGTCTCGGGTGACATCCCCGAGACCCTCAAAAACAAGCGGCTCGTTTCGCTGGATCTTGGATCCATGCTGGCGGGTGCAAAATACCGCGGTGAATTTGAGGATCGCCTCAAAGCGGTTCTTAAGGAGATCGAGGGTTCCGATGGACAGATAATACTTTTTATCGATGAACTCCATACGCTCGTCGGCGCGGGAGCATCGGAGGGCGCGATCGACGCCTCGAATATGCTCAAACCGGCGCTTGCGCGCGGAACCTTGAAGGCCGTGGGTGCGACCACGCTCAACGAATATAAGAAATACGTCGAAAAAGACGCCGCACTCGAACGCCGTTTCCAACAGGTCTACGTCGCAGAACCGAGCGTTGAGGATACGATTTCGATTCTCCGTGGACTCAAGGAGAAATATGAGGTCCATCATGGCGTGCGAATTCAGGACGCGGCGATCGTCGCCGCAGCGATGCTTTCCCAGCGTTATATTGCGGACCGCTTTTTACCGGATAAGGCGATCGATCTGATTGACGAGGCAGCGTCGGCGTTGAGGATTGAGATCGACTCGTTGCCGGAAGAAATCGATGAGCTTGAACGCGAGATCCTGCAGCTCGAGATCGAAAAACAGGCTCTCAGTCGCGAAGAGGACGAGAAATCGCTCGAACACCTTGCGGATATCGAACGGCGAATTGCGGATTTGCAGGAGACGACTTCCGCAATGAAGGCAAAATGGCAGTCCGAAAAGGCCGAGATCGATAAGATGCGCACTGGCAAAGAAGAACTCGAACAGGCCCGTCTGGAGCTCGAACGCGCGCGGCAGGGCGGCGATCTCAATCGCGCAGCCGAGTTGCAGTACGGAACGATTCCCGAGCTCGAGAAGAAGATCGCAAAAGAACAGGAAAGACTTTCGGAACTGCAATCCGACGGCGTGATGTTAAAGGAAGAGGTCAGCGAAGAAGACGTCGCAACGATCGTTTCAAAGTGGACCGGAATTCCGCTTTCAAAAATGCTTGAGAGCGAGATGCAGAAACTGCTCAAGATGGAGGAGAATCTTAGGCGCCGTGTGATCGGCCAGGAAGAGGCACTGATCGCTGTTGCTAATGCCGTCCGCCGGTCGCGTGCCGGACTTCAGGATCCCAATCGCCCGATCGGCTCGTTTATATTCCTCGGCCCAACCGGGGTCGGGAAGACCGAGACGGCGCGCGCGCTTGCCGAATTCCTTTTTGACGACGAGCGGGCAATCACCCGTCTCGACATGTCGGAGTACATGGAAAAACACGCGGTCGCCCGTATGATCGGTGCGCCTCCGGGCTACGTCGGATATGAGGAAGGCGGACAATTGACCGAAGCGGTCAGACGCAGACCTTACTCGGTAGTCCTGTTTGACGAGATCGAGAAGGCCCATCAGGACGTGTTCAACGTACTGCTTCAAATCCTTGACGAGGGCCGTTTGACGGATTCGAAGGGCCGAACCGTGGATTTCAAGAACACGGTGCTGATAATGACCAGCAACCTCGGCTCTCGAGAGATTCAATCGTCGACTCTTGTCGACACCCCGGTCAAGGATATGGTCCTCGGCGTTTTGAAAAACCACTTCAGGCCCGAATTCCTAAACCGTGTAGACGACATCGTCGTGTTCTCGCAACTGGGCAAGGAACAGTTGGCCAAGATCATCGACGTCCAGCTGAGGAGGTTCCACAAGCTTTTAGCTGATAAGAACCTGACGGTTGAACTGGATCAGTCGGCAAAGGACCTGCTCGTGGAGGAAGGCTATGATCCGACATTCGGAGCGCGGCCGCTGAAGCGTGCGATCCAGACGATGATCCAGAATCCAATGGCGGTCAAGCTGCTGAACGGTGAGATCTCAGCGGGCCAGACGGTAAACGTTACGGCGAAGGACGGAGAACTGGTCTTTACACCTAACGGGAATGCCGCGACGACCGCGAGCTAAGAGCCGCCGGATTTTCTTTGGGGACGATGTTTGCTAGACTGCTTCTTTATCTAGGCGCAGGGATTTTAGATAGTAATTTAGATAGTAATAATGAGTAATCAACAAGAGGACAAGGACGTGTTGGACGAGGAAATTGTCGAGGGCGAACCGGAAGTTATCGGGTTCGAGGATAAACGGCGGTTTGACGATTCCGGTGAACGGGTAGAGGTAAAGGTGGAGGATGCAGAGGCGGCCGATCCGCCAAAACCCGCGGAAGTCGTGCGTCTCGAAAAACAA
>JAOTWT010000232.1 GCA_029862725.1 Acidobacteriota bacterium
TTCCCGATTTTTCGGCCTCGCCAAGCAATAATCGTGCATCCTCAACGCCGATTGCGAAGGGTTTCTCGCAGAAAACGTGCTTCCCGTGCCGCAGAGCATCGGCCGCAATTTCGACGTGGGTCTTGTTGGGAGTACATACAAGTACGGCATCACAGCTTTCAAAAAGCTCTTCCCGGGAACGGCAGACTTTCCCTCCGACGGCTTTCGAAACGCGTTCGGCCCGTTCCTGCACAATATCGTACAGGGCGCAAACCTCAGAATTTTCGATTCCGGCATGTATCCGCGAGTGCACGCCGCCTATGTAGCCAGTTCCGATGATTCCGATCTTTACCTTTGTCATAATCGCAAATCCTTTGAGGCATTCGAACTATGCTCCGGCCGACGCAATCTCGAGCCCAAGCGTATCAATCGTCGATTCTCTCGCGCGGGCGGCGACTTCGAAGGGGTCCTGTCGCCAGTATTCCGGACGGAAGATCTCGATCGAGACCATTCTGTCGTACCCGATCTGATCAAATCCGCGTTTCAACTCCTGCAACGGAAGTATGCCCTCGCCCGGAAAAAGACGGTGAGCATCCGTCAACTGGTCGCGGGGCAGGTCTTCGGCGTCGTTGATATGAAAAATAAAGAGCTTCGCGGGGTCAAGACTGTTAAGCGCCTCAAATGTCGAGTTCCCTGCGTAAAAGTGGAAGGAGTCCAATACCAATCCGACCTCGCCCCTCCCGCAGGCCTCTACGATTCGGGCACACAGATCGAGAGTTTGAACGGAACAATCCGTCTGCCCGAGGAATTCAAAAGCCAATGAAACGCCATGAACGGAAGAGATGTCGGCCAGGTCATTTAGCACTCTAACGGATTCTTCGATGATTGACTCTTCGGAGGCACCGTCCGGAAGCTTTCCGGGCACGACCACGACGTATGGACACCCGATCGCACCGGCAATGGCCGAGAGCTCCTCGCATTCGGTCTTAATCAACGCGTATTCGGCCGGCGTCCGAAAGGTAACGTGCTCGATCGAGTTTATACTGTAGGGTTCAATGCCGCTTTCACCGATCATCCGCTTTAGGTCGTCGACGCTGTGTTCGTCTAGATACCTGCGTAGTTTTGCGGCCCAGATTTCAATCAAATCATAGCCGGCCGCCCGTGCCGCCGCCACATCCGTTTCAAGATCGGCGTGCATCGTCGTGGCACCGTTTAATGCGATTTTCATATCTTATTCCAAAGAAAATTTCGAGAAGATGTTAACACGCTGCGCCTGAAACGATAAACCGACCGTTGCCGTGCCGGCACAGGGCTTTCGCCCAGCGGTCGGTACACACCCGAAACATTGGCATTATTGAAAATTGACTGCAACGGCAAACGTTAAAAAGCCGTCATAAAATTTGATAGAATGCTTCCGCTGCCTGACGCTTTCCGGAATCTCATATGAAGAAAACAGCTTCGATAGTACTAATTGCAATTATTGCCGTATCGACCGTCATCGCACAGAACTATGGCGACAAAGCGCTCGCCTCGGTGATAAGCAAGGACCGCGGAAGCCGTGCATCAAACGGTTCCCTGTTGACTCTCGCCGTGGAAGAACACATGTACCGTGCCGACGTGTACATGTCGAACCGGCAATTCCCAAGCGCGCGCGAGCACTGGGGGATCGTTCTCAAGTCTTATCCGGCCAGCTCATCGGTCCCGAGAGCTTTATTCGGGATGGGCCGCTCGAACATGTGGGAGAGGAACTATGAAACGGCGATTACCTGGTTCGAACGTCTTATAAAAGATTACCCGGACACATTTGAGGGGCAGGAAGGCCTTGCCTACAAGGGCGCATGTCATGTCCGGCTCGGGCAGAACCTGGAAGCGGTCAAGGCTTACGAACAATACACCGTATTGTTTCCCTTTGGAAAAAGGATCGAGTCTTCCTATCTCAATATACTTGACGCATACCGCGAAGCAGGCGAATACGAACTCGCAAACAAGTGGGTCGACAAAACGCGCCAGCGATTCGGGAGTCTCCCGACATCGACGAACGCTTTGCACGCACGCTTGCGGATGGAGGTTTACCGCGCGAACTGGGCGTCCGTGATAAAAACCGCAAACGATCTCTTACAACTCGACAATTTCAGGGACTCAATGGCATTTGAATATGAAGTGAGGTATCTGAAGGGGTTCGCCCTTGAGAAGATGGGCAATAAGATCGCCGCCGGCTATGAGTATTCACGGATACCGGCAGACCCGAGCTCGTATTTCGGGGGGCTCGCAACGGACCGACTCGAAGAGTTGGGAGTAGATAATGCGGCCCGGCGCAGCGCGATGAAATTTAAAAGCAGGAGCATTGCGGGTAACTTCCCCGTCAGGTATAAGGGCGAATTACTGCGTTACGCCAGCCTAAAGGGGATCGACCCGAGGTTCGTCCTGGCGATAATGAAACAGGAAAGCAGTTTCCGGGCGAACGCCAAATCGCCGGCCGCCGCCCGCGGACTGCTCCAGCTGACCTTCGACACGGCGCTTAAATTCAACAAAAAGGCCGGCTTCACTTCTATCAAGGCGGCCGACCTCTACCGTCCTTCTGTAAATATCGCGATCGGGACCGAATATATCGCCGAGCTCCAGAAGGAGTTCAGCGGTCTCTATGAAGCCGTCGCCGCATCCTACAACGGCGGCGAGGACAACGTTGCAAGGTGGCTCGCACGAAGCAAACCCCGCGAGCCGGCTATTTTCGCCGCCGAAGTCGGGTTTTCCGAGACAAAAAGATATGTTTTTAAGGTGATGGGAAATTACAGGGTTTACAAGGAACTCTACAATGCGGACCTCTCGCCGAAATAGTTCGGGACTTCCGTGTGCTGCGCCCATTTAGGTCAACTGGTTTTACCATTTATCAACGACTTTCCTGGTCACATCGTAACCGGTTGATTTTAGATAGTTCAGTACTTCCATACCATGGTCCTCGTTGCGGACCTCGAGCAGCAACTCGATTCCTACACTGCCGAGCGGCGCCAGGTACATCGCCCTCCTGTGATAGACCTCGATAACGCTCGCGCCTTTCGCCGCGACCTTGTCCAAAAGGCTTGATAATTTCCCCGGCCGGTCATCGACAAGGACCTTGAGAATCAAATACCTGCCCCTCTGAACGAGTACCTGCTCCAGCACGCGCGCGAGAAGGTTGGCGTCGATATTGCCTCCGCAGAGCACAGCACAGATGACATCTCCATCTTCAATCTTGATCTTGCCAGCCAGCAGCGCCGCCGGTCCCGCGGCACCCGCACCTTCGACCACGAGATGACTGTTTTGTACGCAATGATAGATACCGTGGGCGATCTCTTCTTCCGTGACCTCAACCACTTCATCGACGTGTCCGCGTATGATCTCGAGCGGTATCGCACCCGGCCGCTTGATCGCGATACCGTCGGCAATCGTCGGTTTGAAGGGTATTTCCACCGGCTTACCGGCCGCGAGTGAAGGGTTGATCGTTGCTATATTTGAGGCCTCAACGCCAATTACCTTTACGCTCGGAAGAAGGTGCTTGATAGCAAGAGCGATACCGGAGATAACGCCTCCGCCGCCGATCGGCACGACGACTTTGGTCACACCGGCGCAGTCTTCAGCTATCTCGAGGCCGATCGTGCCCTGGCCTGTGATGATCGCTTCGTCTTCGAATGCGTGTACATACGTGTAGTTGTGTTCTTTCTGAAGTTCCCGTGAATAGGCGACCGCCTCATCAAAACTGGAGCCGTGCAGAACGACATTTCCGCCGAAATGCCTTGTCGCATTGATCTTTGTTAGGGGCGCGAACTCGGGAAGAACAATTGTCGATTCGATCCCGATCAGGCTTGCCGCAAGCGCAACCCCCTGGGCGTGGTTGCCTGCCGACGCCGCAACCACTCCGCTCCGTTTTTCGGCCTCGGATAGGGACGAGATCTTGTTGTAGGCGCCCCTGATCTTAAAAGAACCGCTTCTCTGCAGGCACTCCGCCTTCAGGTGCACGTCCGCTCCTAATTTGTTCGTAAGCAGCTTGTCGGGAATAATCGGGGTCCTTACGATCACGTCCCTGAGCTTCTCCCGGGCCGCCCGGATATCCGAAAAGTCAATTGCCATAGTCGCGATTATATTGTTTTAAGCGGCTTATTCAATTTGAGGCGGTTAAGTCCCGGCGGCAAATGCTATATAATACTTTCAATCGTTTTATTTGATCTCTGGGAGGAATCGAAGTTATGGAAGTCAGTCTATTATTCGGCGCGTTTCTATTGGGTTTTCTCGGCATAGCGCTGCTAACGGTGCTCTGGAAAACAATCAAGATCGTCCCGCAATCCTCGGTGCTCTTGATCGAGCGGCTCGGCCGTTTCAGCCGTGTGGCAAAAAGCGGATTGAACATTATTGTTCCATTCTTTGAGGCTCCCCGCTCAGTTTACTGGACCAACAACCGTCCCGGTGTCACGTTTATCGACCTCCGCGAACAGTACATAGACCTGCCGCCGCAGCCTGTGATTACAAGGGACAACGTGACCATCAATGTCGACTCGGTTGTCTACTGGCAAATCACAGACCCGGCCAAAGCCGTGTACGAGGTCAACGACCTCGTCGGCGGACTGGTACAGCTGACGATCACCGGCATGAGAGCGGTAATGGGCGAGATGGACCTCGATTCAACCCTTTCGTCGCGCGATCAGATTAACAACAAACTTCAGATTATTCTCGACGAAGCGACGGACAAATGGGGAGTCAAGGTAACGCGTGTCGACGTCAAGAACATCAATCCGCCGGAAGACGTCAGGATCACGATGGAGAAACAGATGACCGCGGAACGCAACCGCCGGGCGCTCGTACTCCAGGCCGAGGGCGACAAACAAGCTGCGATCGCACGCGCAGAAGGTGAGAAACAGTCTGCAATAACAAGAGCGGAAGGCCAGAAAACATCCGCTATCCTGGAGGCCGAAGGTGCCGCCCAGGCCCGTCTAAAATCGGCCGAAGCGGAAGCGACGGCGATCGCCCAGATTTCCAAAGCAATCGGGAGTCCCAACCAGACCGCCAATTACCTAATTACCGCGCGTTACATAGACTCTTTGAGGGATATGACACGGACTCAGAATTCAAAGGTCATTTTTATGCCGACCGAGACCTCGAATGTCCTGTCGAGCGTCGGCGCGATAAAGGAAATTTTGTCCGCGACCGGGGAAAGCGACAGCGATACGCCGGGTGATCCGGGAGTCCGGAAACTGCGCAATTAGAAGAGTATTCCCGAGTATGATCTGGAGGAAGTATTGTGAAAAAGAATAAGAAGAGAATCCTGGCTTTTGCGGCGACCTTGCTGGGAACTGCCGCGATATTTTTAGTGACCAGCGGTGCGGCGCCATCTACGGATATGAACATCAGCTCAATTTACGATATCGACGTGATCGACATCGATGGCAACACAGTAAACCTCGGCAATTATAAGAACAAGGTTGTGATGTTTGTAAACACTGCAAGCAAATGCGGTTACACGCCTCAATACGAGGGTTTGCAAAACATTTATGACAAATACAAGGACCGCGGTTTTGTCATTCTCGGATTTCCGGCGAACAATTTCGGCGGGCAGGAGCCCGGTTCAAATGAGGAGATCAA
>JAOTWT010000002.1 GCA_029862725.1 Acidobacteriota bacterium
ATCGAAGGTTTCGCCGTCTTTTACACCGAGTCGGACCTGGGTCTGACGCAGGTTCGCAATCGCCTGGGCGACACCGGCCTCTGCTTGTTTGACCGCTTGTCTGGATTGTTCAGCCTGGGCCCTTGCCTGGTTTAAACGTATTTGGGCGTCGCCGGCATCGAGTTCTACCAACGGCTCGCCTTTTTTGACGTAACTTCCGACATCGAATCTTACACGAACGATCTTCCCGCCGATGGATGGCGCGACGTTCGATTCGGCATCGCTCGCAAGGCTGCCGGTCGCCTCAAAGTAGGTTGGTATCTGAACAACTTTTGCGAGCTCCGTTTTGACCTCTACTTTCTCCGAATCCTTATCAGCGGCCTCGTTCGGGTCCACCGCGGTCGAACCGCAGGCCGCCAGAAACGCGGCCAGCGAAACCAAAAATAAATACCTTTTCATTGCTTTAATCATGTAGCGCGGAGACCCCGCAATCCTCTGTTTTCTAATTGCCGTTCTGCTCCGCTTGCTCCGCAGGCGAGAGAATGCCCTTCAAGAGTATGTTTGAAAACTCGCGCGCGGCGTCCTCGTTCGATATCTTCAGGATCGTGTTCCCGGTGTCCCAAAGGGTCTTGTTTAGCGAGTGGTGGATGATCATCCCGACGAACGCACGGACGACGACCTGCGGATTGGCTTCCCGAAACGCGCCGTCTTTTTGCCGGCGCGATATGTAGTTCCCTAGGAACTCATAAAAACCTTTTACGAAACTCTCGAAGAACATCCGGGAAAGCTCGTGATTCTCGAGTGCGGCATGAAGCAAAAGCCTCATGAAATCGCGGTCTTCGTCGTGGTGGTTGAGGGCGTTTAACGCAATTCCGGAGAACACACCGAAGTCGTTTTTCGCTTCCAGTTCTTCGGCCACATCGGCAAAAGGATTCTCGAGTCCCTGGCTGCATGCCTTGTGGTCGAGTATCGCGGTATAAAGCTCGTCTTTGTTTGCAAAGTGCTTAAACACCATTGCTTCGGAGACACCCGCCATCTCAGCCACATTCTTTGTTGTCGTGCCGGTGAACCCGTTTTTCGAAAACAAATGCATGGCGACTTCCAGAAGCTGTTTACGGCGCTCGTCGCCAGCCATCCGGGGAACCGTACTTTCTGTGCTATTAACCAATTAAATCTCCTGACATTTACTAAGTAAGTACTTACTCACTTACGAAGAATCTCATTTTCGAGAAATGTATGTCAAGTGTGGGTTGATAGGGTGTCGGACCTGAGTGTCTGAACCGGGATGGTAGGGATCCCGTAAAAGTCGTCGCGGAAGACTGTTGGTCTTTCGTTACATATTTTGCTAATAATTACGAAAGACACGATTCAGGCCTTTGACCAGATAGCCGGTCGGCGCAAATCTCGGAAAACCAAATCTAAATTAAATAGTTTTTTGCGAGCCTCGAACTGTATGTTGTCAGCTGGCTTTGCCGGAGCCTTAAATCTGGACGGTATTGCTCCGCGGGCAGATTAAAAGGCAAGCGAGATCAACAAAGACCGAAGAACAGTGACGGCATCAACAGAATTTATGAGAAACAACTTTGAGAACAAATATTTGAAGTCTGCCCAGGTCCGAAAGACCGATTTGTTGTTTGTGCTTCTCTGTGCGGTTTTTTTGTATCTTCATCTATTTGTTTTGCCCGGCACTCCGATCTTCTTCGAGGAAGATCATCTTTCCTACGCCCAGGATGCCTGGAGAATGTATCTGGGAGAGTCGATCTACAAGGATTTTTTCCAGCTTTCGTTTCCGGGGAACCAGTTTCTTTACCTTGTTCTGTTCGAGATTTTCGGGCCGCGGTTTTGGACGATAAATTTCATGATCTTTCTTCAGGGGATCTCATCGGCAATCGTTTGCCTCGCGATTTCCAGAAGGATTTTTGAAAACATCTGGTATTCCTATCTGCCGCCAACCATCTTCTTGTTTTTTGGTTTTCGCTGGTTTGGCCTGGATGGAAGTCACCGGATGTTTAGCCCGATTTTTGCAATGCTGGCGGTTTTAGTATTGCTGCGGTCAGCGTCCTTTAAGAGAATTCTGCTGGCGGGTCTGTTTTGCGCGCTTTCCGGATTTATTACGCAGCAGCGCGGAATCCTGGCGGTGGGGGCAATCGCCGTATATCTGTTGTTCAGCGCGTTGGCGAACAAAGAAAGCTTGAAGACTATTTTCCTGAAGCAACTTGCTTTGGGGGTCAGTTTTGCTGTTTGTCTGACCCTGCTGTTGTTGCCTTTTGTTTTGTCGAGCGGTATCGACGTGTTTGTTCAGGATACGTTGCTGTATATCTACTACTACGTACAGGATCCGGCCAATAACAATGCATCGTATACAAGAAACATCGACATCATCCTCCGGCAGGGGACACTTATGTCGGTTGTTATGTTTTTCTACCTGGCACTCATTCCGCTGATCTATCTGGTCGTTTTCGTCTATCTGGCCCTAAAACGAAAAGATGACAATATTTCCTACAAATTGCCGGTTCTTTCCGTCGCCTTGATGGGCGGAATTCTTACCCTCGGGACGTTTGCGCCGAACCCGGCCAGATATTTCCAGATAGCCGTTCCAGCACTGATCCTGCTGGTTTGGATGTTCTCCCAAATATCCGTCAAGTCGATACAAATGGTCAGGGTCGCCGTCATCGGACTGATCTTATTTGGGCTTCTTCTCTCGTTCAGGACGCAACTGAGCTGGGAGCCTGAGATCCTTGACTCAAGATCGGGCAAGATCGCATTTCTTTCAGGGGTAACTATCGAACGTTATAAATGGCTGGCGGAAAACGCAGATCAAAACGACTATGTTTTCGAGGTCTATAATTGCGCCGTGAATTTCCCGCTCCAACTCAAAAACCCGACGCCTGCGACCTTTTTGTGGAACACGGCTTACACACCAAAATGGATGGTCTCAGAATCTATTGAGGGATTGGAAAAGAAGAAGGCGAGGTTTGTGATTTGGGATGCGAAATGGACAAGAGAATTGGAAGTCGTCGACGAAGGTGAGCACCTTTTGCCCCTGCTAGAGTATTTACGAGAGAATTACCATATAAGAAAGAATTTTACACCCTATAACGAACGCGATCGCGAGATGCAATTGTGGGAAAGGAACCAATAGTTCGTCGTTCTAGCCCGTTCAGAGCTAACGTTTGATGAGCCCTTTCAGCAACAACTTTTCGTCTTCGGACACATAACCGGCCAGCCAAACCACCCCGCAATAAACTACCCCGCCACAAAAAACCGCGAGGAAAAGTGAAAACCACGTCAGCGGCAGACTCAACATCACAAGCCGCTCTACAAGAACGCCCAATGCACCGGAGACCGACAGAGTGGCCATTATTCTCAGCCACATCCGGTACTGAACGCTCTCGAAAAACCATTTTTCGACATAAAAAACAAAAAGAAAGATACCCCCAAACCCCGCGAGCCTCGCAAAGGCGACTCCGATGCCTCCAAAATCATCAATCAAAAAGAACATCAGTGTTACGGAAGTTATCAAGCAGATCGAGAAGACCTTGAAGTTGAAACCTGGAAAACCGAGTCCCTCGGTCATCTGCCAAGATACGATCTGGATAGCCACAAGGCCAAACGTAACCGTGTGAACGATGAGCAAATCGTAAGAGTTATCCGCAAAATCCGCACCGATCCAGACCGTCAGAAGTTCGTGACTCTGAAAAACGAAGGTCAGGCCAATGAAGACAACCAACAGACACACGATCTTCGTCGCCTTCGTATAAAGCCGCAGGAGCTTTTCCTTGTTATCTTGAAGTTCACTCGCCAGTGGAAACAAGACTAGTGACAAACTAGATATGAAACCGTGCATCAAGAGGCTCAATGTCATCGGAACGACATAAAATGTGAGTGATTCGGGACCCAGCCGCCTTGTTATCCAGCCCCTTTCGAAAAGCAAAAGAAGATTTGCCAGAATCTGATAACCGATAACGCCAAAGCTAAAACTGAGTACCAGTCTGAATACATTGACCGGAAAGACGAAGTTGATCCCGAATTCGGGCAAGAGGCGCCAGGCGCTGACCGCATAAACCACACAGGTAATCGAGGAGATCGCGAGATTCCACCACAAGAGCGCAAGCACGCCGTAACCGTTCAATGCAAGATAGATGTTTCCGACGATCAGTGAAATGCCGTTCAGGTTGTAGATTTTCGAGTAGACGTCAAAACGGTGCATTCCCTGCAGGACCGCATTAAAGATCTGTGTCAGCATCGCGACAAAGATCAGGGCCGCCGCGATATAGAGCGAGTAAATTGATATTTGCTCGTACTCGGCATCGATCCTGAAGACATCGGTCACTAGCCAACGCGACGAAAAAATCAACACCAAAACACCGATTACTCCGACCCCTAGGTTTAGAAAGAAGGCTGCCGAGATTAAATCTCGTATAAACTCCTTCTTTCCAGCGGCACTATATTCCGCAATATATTTTGTAATCGCGCGGCCGATACTGAAATTGAAGGAATAGGCGATAAACCCCAAAACCAATGCATAGATGCCATAGACCTCGTTACCTAGCGATCTCACGATAATGGGAGTCGCAACAAAACTGAGCCCCAAAGGAAGCAGCCATGTCGAAAAACCATACAAGACATTTTTGAATATGCTCTTGCCGGTTTCGGTTTGTTTTATTCTGCTATCCATTTGGGTGGCGCTTCGGCTGAACTGCCAAAGGCGATCGTCGCTCTTTCACTCCAACCTTACTGCTTTATAAAGTTCTCATACCAGAGCTGGAATACGAGAAGTGTCCAAAGCTGCTTGTAGTGGTTGGCGATTCCCTGTTCGTGTTCCCGCATCAGCTCCTTTACGTATTCGTAATTGAAAAGGTCCTGGATGATTACCCGGCTTGGCGAAAGCATCTCGTGCATCAGCGGATTGAGTGTTCCCTTGAGCCATTTCGCGACCGGCATACCAAATCCCTTCTTGGGACGGTTGATAATCTCGGCGGGCAGAAGGTCCGCAACCGCCTTTTTGAGTATGTACTTTGTCGAACTTCCCCTGAGCTTATACTCCGCCGGCAAAGAGGCCGCGTATTCCGCAACATGATGATCGAGAAACGGTGCCCGAACCTCCAATGAGACGGCCATGCTCGCGCGGTCGACCTTTGTGAGTATGTCTTCAGCCAGATAGAGATTCATATCCAGGAACTGCATCTGTTCGATCCTGTCCTTTGCGTCACATTCCGCCAGCATCTGCCTCGCGCTCTGGTAGACATCGATGTCCTTTATGACGGACCGGACACTGTCGGAAAGAAGTTCTTGCTTTTCTTCTCCCGAAAAAGAACCGAACCACGAGTGATGCCTGACGACGACATCGTTATCGGCGGAAGAAACAAATCTCTTCGCCTTATAATCGAACGAGAGGTTGTCTGTGCTGGCTGAAAGGTTTCTTACGATCGGCTCTATCACACCGGTCTTGAAAAACCGCGGCATGGCGTCGTAGACACGCGCCACTTTGTGGCCGTAATAGGTTGGGTAACCCGCAAATATCTCATCACCGCCGTCTCCGCCGAGTGCCACCGTGACATGTTCACGAACAAACCGGGACAAAAGATAGGTCGGTATCAGGGAGCCGTCCGAAAGCGGTTCGTCGAGCCACCCGCCGATTTCGGTGATCAGTGTTTTTGCTGTCGAAACGCTCAAACGCTCTTCATGATGATCGGTACCAAGATGCAACGCGACCTTTTTCGCGTAGGCGGATTCGTCAAACGTGTCTTCCTCGAATCCGATCGAAAAAGTCTTGACCTTGCCCTCGGTGTGCTGCTGCGCGAATGCTGCGACGGTCGATGAATCGATCCCGCCTGACAACAGAACCCCGAGCGGCACATCGGACACGAGCCGTTCTTCGACGGACTTTGAAATCAGGGAACGAAGCTCGCTCGAGGCATCCTCGACGCTCGGTTTTTTCTCATCCTTGGCGAAACTGAGCTTCCAATAAGGGATCGTGGTAATTTTCCCCGCTTCCCAGACAAGCCTGTGCGCCGCCGGGAGTTTGCTTATTCCCTTATAAATCGAGAGCGGAGCGGGCACGTAATCATAGGAAAGATACTGGTGCAGGGCATGAGGGTCGATTTCGGGGGCGATCTTCGGGTGGGTCAGAAGTGCCTTTGGCTCCGAAGCAAAGAACAGCCTGTCGTCGAAGGTGCCGTAATAAAGCGGTTTTTCGCCAAAACGGTCGCGGGCGAGGATAAGCTTTTCAAGACGGGTGTCCCAAAGTGCGATCGCAAACATTCCGTTTAGTACGTCCAGAAACGTCTCTCCGAGTTCATCATAGAGATGGGGGATCACTTCCGTATCCGAATTGCCGCAAAACTTATGTCCGCGTTCGACAAGGTCTTTTCGTAATTCACGGTAGTTATATATCTCTCCGTTCATCACGACCACGATTGACCTGTCCTCGTTCCAAACCGGCTGTTCACCCGTTTCCAGATCGATCACCGCCAGACGCCGCATTCCGAGCGCCACGCCATGCCCCATCCAGATCCCTTCGGCATCCGGGCCGCGGTGCCAAATCCGGTCGCACATCGACGAAAGCATCACCTCGTCGCCGAACATCGGCGGCCTTTTAGGATCCAAATATGCCCAACCTGCAATTCCACACATTTTTAGAAGTGAACGGGGACCTTGTCATTCCTTACTTAAAATTTTCCGTACCGGCCGAGTAATTGGGGGTTCTCTTTTTTCTGGGGAGCTGACCGGAATCAACCTTTATCCGGCGGGAATCCGATCTTCTCACGAACGGTATAGATCGGCTTGTCTTGAGACTCGTGATAGGTTCGGACAAGTAATTCGGCCAACAATCCCATCAAGAAAAACTGAAAACTGATTGCAAGCAGAACGATCGCTATCAAGGGCAGCGGCGTCAATATAAACGAGACGCCGTAGCCAAACTTGAGGACAAATGCCCAGACTCCCGCGATCAGCGACACAAAAAACGCCAGCACCCCAAACGACCCAAAAACATAGAGAGGTTTTGTCTGGTAGGATGCCAAAAACTTTATCGTAATCAGGTCGAATACTACTTTAATAGTACGTGAAAGTCCATATTTCGACTCGCCCATCGTTCGCGGATGATGGTCCACCGCAATCTCCGTAACCCTTGCTCCTGCCCAACTTGCATAAATCGGAATGAACCGGTGCATCTCGCCGTAGAGCCTTACATCCTGAAGTACTTCCCTTCGATATGCCTTAAGAGAACAACCATAATCATGCAGCTCGACGCCGCCGATTTTCGAGATGATCGTGTTAGCGATCCATGACGGTATCTTTCTCGTTATAAGCTTGTCGTGACGCTTTTTCCGCCATCCCGAAACCACATCGAATCCCTCGTCGAGTCTTTCGAGAAGTCTTCTGATATCGGAAGGATCGTTTTGCAGATCGGCGTCCATCGGAATCAGGATCCCGCCCCGAGCCGCATCGATGCCCGCAGACATTGCCGCCGTCTGTCCATAATTCCGCCTGAGCGAGACGACCCGGACCCGTTCGTCCGTCTCGGCGAGTTTCCGTAGTTCCGAAAGCGATGTATCCGTCGAACCGTCGTCTACATATATTACTTCGGCCGTTTTACCGAGGTGCTCAAGCGCACTGCTGATCCTCTCGTGCATCGGGCGCAGGTTGTCTGCTTCATTGAAGACCGGCAGGAATAAAGAGAGTTCGGGATTCATTTTTACTTTCTCGCCGTCACGATAATCGAGACACCGAATGGAAACGGGGCCTTCTTCAGCCAAAATCGTTCCGCCGAAAAAAAAGCGCCCAAAAAACCGTTCAACGCCGAAACGTTGATATTGTTTTCGGACTCGGGCTTCAATCCGGTTAGCTTCATAAACAGGCGTCCAAGAAGGATAGGTACAAAAAAAGTGATATTAGCATAGGTTGCGCGCTCGATCTCGAATCCGGCCTTTTCGATTCGTTCCACAATCTGCTTTTTTGTGTAGCGGATACGGTGGTTTGAAATATCGTCCTGGACTCCCCACAGCCACATGAATGCCGGCACAAAAACAAGCAGTTTTCCGCCTTCTCTTGTAACACGGTGCATTTCCCTGAGGCCCGCAATGTCGTCATCGAGATGTTCGACGACGTCGAGAGCGGTCGCCACGTCAAATTCGCCATCGGCGAAGGGCAATTCTTCGGCCTCACCCTTATGCACCTCAAGCCCTTTCGATTTGCAGAAATCAAGCGCCTCGTCAGACACATCGACGCCTTCCGCCATACCGAATTCCGAGAGCATTTCGAGATTCGCGCCCGTTCCGCAGCCGACGTCCAGAATGCGCAAGGCGCGTTCAACGTTCAAAGTTCCACTTTCAAAGTCTGTCTTAGATGGTTGATTGTCTGAAACTGAACTGCCCCGTTCAACAAACCTTGAACTTTGAACCTTGATTTTTGAACTTTCCCCCAACCTGGAACCTGGAACCTGAAACCTGGAACTAATCGTTTCAACGATCTCCGCCATGAACTGTTGAAGGATCGCCCGCCGCCCGACAAACCACCAATGCGAATCCTCGACGCGGTTCATGATCGCGTACGTGTGCTGCTGCATCTGCTTTGGTTTGCTTTCGTTAGTCAATCTCTGTTGTAAATCGCAAGACTTTTCGAATCCGCTTTATCCGCGACAATCCGCGGCTACACTCACCGCCTGTGGCTCGTTTGACGGCGGTTTGTTCGCTCCGCTTAAGCGGACGAGCCGTCCGCGCTCCGGCAAGAGATTCAAACCTCACTCGCACCCAATTCACTATTTCCTATTTACTATTCACTATTTACTATTCACTTCGAAGCGGATTTCCAACGGATATATCGCTCGAGTCTGTCGGCCCGATCCTCGCTAATCTGACGGAGTCTCTCAAGATAGACCTGCGCCTCGTCCAGACGGCCGAGCTTCACGCAGGTAAATCCGGCCATTTCTAAAGCAGGGGCGAAATTCGGCTGATAAGAAAGAGATTTCCGGTACGCCTCCAGGGCTTCATCGTGTCGCGCATTATCCCCTAGAATGTCGCCATAAATTTTAAGAAAGCCCGGCGCGTTTTCCTGAATCGCAAACGCCTTCTTATAGGATTCAATAACCCCTTCCAAGTCGCCTCGCTTTTGATAGACCATTGCGAGCCCAAAATAGCCGCCCGCAGTCTCAGCTATTTCAAGCGATCGCTTGTATGCCTTTTCCGCATTCAGGTAGTCGCCTGATGTCATAAATGTGGCGGCAGCTTGCATTAGCAGTTTGGTGTCACTCGGATTCATCGCCCAAAACTCTTCGATATAAGGTTTTGCTTCCTCGGATTTTCTTGCGTACGTCAGCGTTTGAATGATTATCAAACGTATATTGATGTCCTTGGGTAGATCTTTAGCTACCTTCTTCATCTTTTCGAGATCACCGGCGCTCTGCTGTCTCGCCCGTGCGACCCGTAGGAACATGTTTATCGTCGGATCGCCCGGCTGCATTTGATCGGCTACGCTCAAAACGGCTATTCCCTCTTCATATTCTGCCGCTTCGAACAAAGCCAGACCCAGACTTATCTTTACATGTATGTCATCCGGCCTCATTTTTGAAGCCTTGCGCAGTTCCAGGGCCGCTTCTTCATATCTGGCCGCCGAGTTTAAGACTTCCCCGAGCTCGAACTTGATATCAAAATCATCGGGAAGTCTGGATGCAGCCTCTCGGAGATCCTCAATAGCTGCGTCGAAACGGCCGAGAATATTTGCGCTTATCCCCCGCAAATAATATGCATCAGTCAGGTCCGGATCGGCGCTGATTGCCTTCCCAAACGCCTCGATTGCCTCAGGGTGAAGGCCCAATTCAGCGAATACGCGCCCCAATATCATATGTGCTCTCGCATTCTTCGGCTGCAGTTGAATTGATTCGCGAAGCAGTGAGATCGCCTCAGCGTCTCGCCTCAACTTCAGATAGATCGACGCCAGGCTCAATTTCCAGCCAATCGATTGAGGTTCAAGTTTCGTTAGTTTTAGTAATATTTCCGAAGCTCTGGCAACATCGTAGTCTTCATAGAATACGGCCGCAAAGACCAAAAGGGGGATGTAATCAGGAAACCGGACAAGTGCGGCCTCAATCCGGCCCGCCAAATCCTGAGACGAAAGCATTGAATCGCTATAACTCTGGAGAAGGTAAATCTGTGTAGTGGCAATACTTTCATCCAATGAAACTGACTTGCGGCAGGCGCTAATAGCCTCTGTTGGGCGATCATCGAGCCTCAAAGCACGGCATAGCTCGGCATGGTAACGGGCGTTGTCCGGGTCCAATTCAATCGCCTTTTCATAGCCACTCACGGCATCGCGATAATTCTCAAGTACCAATGAAACGAATCCAACACTTGCGTGGGCCAGGTCATTCTCCGGGTTAAGTCTCGCGCTTTCTTCAAATAATTTGAGGGCTTCTTTATAGT
Organism: Acidobacteriota bacterium; assembly: GCA_029862725.1. Lineage (GTDB taxonomy): Bacteria > Acidobacteriota > Blastocatellia > Pyrinomonadales > Pyrinomonadaceae > Aridibacter. The sequence continues at coordinate 10,401 of JAOTWT010000002.1, forward strand.
TTCCTGCACGCAGCTCAAGAGCCGCAGAATCAAAATATTCTTTCGCGGTCTTCTGTTGGGAAAAAACAAACGAAACGAACAGGAGTATCATCAATGATGTGCATATTATTTTCTTCATATAACTGTGTTTCGCTCACTGTTTCACCCGTTTTCAAATTCGGGGATAAATTATACGCTTTTCGGCTCGTTTGACGGCAGTTTGTTCGCTACGCTCATGCGGACGAGCCGTCCGCGCTCCGGCAAGAGCGGCTGAGCACTTGCGGCTCTGATAGCCATCGCCTACCGGCGACGGTTCTTATTCTCCGCGTCCCCCTGTCCCCGCGTCACTCTTTCCCGATCCGCCCAAACCCGCACCAAGAATTCCGGTTGTGCCATGTGATCTCAACACTGCTCGCGCCAATCTCTTTCCACCACCCTTCGAATTCTTGTTTCGAAATATAAAAAGCAGTAGGTGCGACAAGGTGGTCAAAAACGATGTTGTGTTGTTCGCGCCAGCCAAAACTGCCGATGTGATTCAGATAGTCATTATAAAACAGCTTTGAAGCTATGCTCCCCGACACTTTGTTTACCGGCCGATATATGAGCTTTGAAGCAAGAAACACACCGACGGTTGGCAGCTTGGACAGTTGGTATAGCAGCGGTTGGCCGATTTTTGAAGTAAAACCGGTGCGTACGGGATCAACATATCTCGTAATCCATTCATTATTTTCCTTTCCATAGATCCAGGCCGACAAATGACCGCCTTCAGAAACCCTGGACGCCAATGACTCGAACGCTTTTCCCGGATCCGGTGTGTGATGCAGGACGCCGACCGAGAATGCGTAATCGAAAGCGCGTTTGAAAGGGAGCTGAAAGATGTCGGCCTGCACAATGTGCGCGTTCGGAAGATGTCTGGTAGCTTCAAATGCCGATTCGACGGCGGCGCTTAGATCGATGCCGACAATTTCTTTGGCGCCCCATTCGTGGGCCAGTGCTGTGTGCCGCCCCTTCCCGCAGCCGCCTTCCAAAATCACTTTTCCCTTAAAAAACTCGGGTCTTACAGGTTGTAACCAACCCAGAAACTGATCAGCATATCTGGCGTCATCCTGTGTGAAGTTGGTCCATTGCCAACCAAAGTTCTCGGCGGTTGCGGCTTTATCTGCTTCGACCTCCGCCAGAGCCGCGAATCGGGGAACGCCCCTCTCGATTTTGTATTCCCTGTCGCATTTAACGCATGAAAGGGAGCCATCGATAATCTCCCTGTCTTCCCGCGGCCCCTCATGGACGAGTTCCAGGTTCCCGCCGCATACGGGGCAGGCCAGCAGATCGAGTAGCTTTTCTTTCATTAAATAGTGCTCTTGGCCAAACTGAAAACAGTTTAGAGCAACGCTTTGCGTTGCGGTGTCGTGCGAAGCACGACAAGCAGGTCTGTTTCGATCCTATTTATCGGGCTTCGCCAGATCGGCAACGCAAGCGTTGCTCTAAACGTGTCGCCCGATCGGCAACGCAAGCGTTGCTCTAAACGTGTCGCCCGATCGGCGACGCAAGCGTTGCTCCAAACGTGTCGCCAGATCGGCAATGCGAAGCATTGCTCTAAACGTGTCGCCCGATCGGCAACGCTTTGCGTTGCGGTGTCGTGCGAAGCACGACAAGCAGGTCTGTTTCGATCCTATTTATCGGGCTTCGCCCGATCGGCAATGCGAAGCATTGCTCTAAACGTGTCGCCCGATCGGCAACGCAAGCGTTGCTCTAAACGATTCGCCCGGTCGGCAATGCGAAGCATTGCTCTAAACGGCAGAATACGATTATCAAACCGGGCCAAAATAGAATTGATCATTTGATCCATCAATCTGGAATAAGTTACCCAAAACTTGCAACTGCCTCTTTCAAGCCCTCAAACTCCTCAACCGGAAACTCCTGATGCCAGTTCTCCTCAAATTCGTCGATATTGCGTTCTTCATACATCTGCTGGAAAGTCGCAAGAAAGGCCTTGGCGATTTCAATTGCTTCACCTTCAAATCTATAGACGACCTCGCCGCGTTCCCTTGCCGACGTCGGGTACTCGGTGATCCCTATCGTGCAAATGTCCCCGCTTCTTGAAAAAGAAAAATCGTATTCCTCCGGATCGCGGTTCCATTTAAGCTCCCGCGTGTAGTCGCCTTCTTTGCAAAGCAAACCGGAGACAGTATTGAGCACATCCGCGAGTGCAGTCGTATGCGGCGCGTGAGCAGTCGTTGTATGAAACTCCCCTCCGTCGTGCTCAAAACCGATCGACATCCAGCCGCACTGCGGTGAATTAAAGCTGACTTCGAAGTTTTTGGACATAGATCCCTCTGTCTGCAATGCTGCTTCTCGCGACTCTGCAATTTTTAGAGTGATATGGTAACTTTACGAATTGTAATCCACAAACCGAATTCTGCCAGCAATGAAGCAATATCAGAAACTACTTCAACACATTTTGGACACCGGCACACGGCATGAAGACCGGACCGGCGTCGGAACGATATCGTCGTTTGGTTATCAAACGCGGTTCGATCTCCGCGAAGGATTTCCGATCGTCACGACAAAGCGTGTGCCATTTAGGTGGGTCGCCGAAGAGCTTTTCTGGTTTCTTTCGGGCGACACCAATGAAGCGAATTTGCGCGAACGCGGCGTCGATATCTGGAAGGAATGGGCTGATGAAGAACACACCTCGCGGTTCGGACGAAAAGAAGGCGATCTCGGACCCGTCTACGGCTACCTGTGGCGGAGTTTTGGCGGCCAATACCCTGAGCGAAACGGTTTTGACCAAATCGAATGGCTTTTGAACGAGATCGAAACCAACCCGAACTCGAGGCGTCTGATAGTCAGCGGCTGGGACCCCGAACAAGCGGATCAGGTCGATCTTCCCCCGTGCCACACCTTCTGGCATCTTAAGATCGCGAACGGAAAGACGCTGCACTGCCAGCTTTACCAGCGCAGCGCCGACGCATTTCTGGGTGTGCCGTTCAACATTTCTTCGTACGCATTGCTGACCCATATGATCGCGCACGTTTGCGGACTGGAGGCTGGAGAGTTTATACATACGTTCGGCGATCTGCACATCTATCTCAATCACCTCGACCAGGTAAACACCTTGCTCGAGCGTGATCCGCTGCCGCTGCCGAAACTCAAGTTCGTCGCTGCCGATAACTTAAAGGGTCTCGAGGGCCTCCTTTCAATGAATATGGACAACCTGAAACTGGTTGGATACCGCTCGCACAAAAAAATCGCTGCCCCGGTCGCAGTTTGAAATTAACAGGGATGTAGGAAATAGAAGGGATGGCCGGATAAATCCCATTTGCGGAAATTCGCTGCTGAATGTGAAAAACGGCATCTTGATGAGCAAAGTAAACCAATAAATCCCTTCATCCTTTTTATCCCTGTCAACAAAATCATGAATAGATTCCTGACAGCACGCTGGGAAGACCTGATCATGGCGAACTACGCCGTCGATCCGTCGCTGATTGAAGAACTTCTTCCGAAGGGAACCGAAATCGATCTGTTCGACGGGAAATGCTATGTGAGCCTGGTCGCGTTCCGTTTTGTCGATACCAGGGTGCTGGGAATTCCCTTCCCGTTTCATAAGGACTTCGAGGAAGTAAACCTCAGGTTTTATGTAACCCGGGATACGGGAGAGGAGATCAGACGCGGGGTTGTATTTGTAAAAGAGATCGTTCCGAAACCCTTGATAACGTTTGTTGCCCGAACGCTCTACGGCGAGCCCTATGAGACCTGGTCGATGTCGCACAACAAAACTGCATCCGGGCTTACTTACAAGTGGTCAGATAAGAACTCATCGAATCGACTGCACATCGAAACAGGGGACAACCTGGGCGTCCCAAAGGCCGGTTCGCTTGAGGAGTTCATCATCGAGCATTACTGGGGTTACACGAAACGTGGAAATCGGCGAACCGATGAATACCGGGTGGCTCATCCTAAATGGGAGCTTTTTGATATAAACTACGTAGAACTGGATGTGGATTTTGAAAAGTGCTATGGAAAAAGATTCGGTTTTATGAAGGACACGGAACCAGACTCGATTTTGCTGGCAAAAGGATCCGAGATCGAGGTCTTTAAAGGTGAAAAACTTCGGATCGTATGAGTCGTGAATGGGAATTGGGAATCGTGAATCGTGATTTGTAAATTGTGAATCGTGAATCGTAGTTGCAACCGTTCGGGCTTCTGAGTTGGTGGGCGATGGCTATAAATAAAGCGAAGGCGATTCAGCCGAGACTTTCGATTAACGATTCAGGAGTTACTATTTACTATTCACTATTCACTATTTACTATTCGGGGCAATCTTATGGGAAAAGTTAAACATTACGCGACCGGCGAATTAAACGTTATCTGGGACCCGGACAAATGTATTCATTCCGAACAATGTGTCAAAGGTTCTCCAACCGTGTTTCTTCCCGATCAAAAGCCCTGGATACGACTAGACGGAGCCGACCCGGATGAGGTGCGCAGAACCATCGACAAATGCCCTTCGGGTGCACTTTCCTATGAAGGTCAGGCGGAAAAGGGAGACGAGTCTATTCTTCGTATCAAAACAGTCAAAAACGGACCCATATTGTTGAGCTGCGACCTGGAGATCGAAGACGGCGAAGGCGAGATCACGAGATCGAATAGTGCGACAACCGCCCTTTGCAGATGCGGCGCTTCTTCAAACAAACCGTTTTGCGACGGCTCGCATAAAGAGGCCGGGTTTGTGGGTTAACAGAATACTTTTCAGGCAAATTGATGGTGGTTAGCGGATAATTCCAATCTTTCGATATTCTAATTTGGCTCCTGCATCGGTATAAGAACGCGAAAGGGGCCGATTTATCAACTGTCCGTTATCAATTAACCGCTTCCACTCTACGGTTCGCAAATTTCTAAATTCTTATGGCAATAATCGGCATCGTCGCCGTCGCGCAAGATCTGGCAATCGGTAAGGACGGCAAACTGCCGTGGCACTACACGTCCGACCTCAAACACTTCAAGAAAACGACTCTGGGAAACACAATCGTGATGGGTTACAGCACTTGGTTATCGATTGGAAAGGCGCTTCCAAAACGTCTCAATGTCGTTATGACGCGTACCAAGAATATCGAATACCAGGAACGCGTTCTGGTTCTGCGAAGGCTTGAAGATGCTATCGTCTTGTCGAAATATATCAACGGCAACATGTATATCATCGGCGGATCGCAAATCTATCGCAGCTTCGCACACGTAATTGAAAAGTGGGTCGTCACGGAAATACCGTTGACCGTGCCCGATGCCGATGCATTTATGCCTGCAGATTTTTTGGAGGGATTTACCCGCTCCGGCACAACTGAGATCGGCGAAGCGCTAAGAGTAAATACTTACACAAAAAACCAGTAGCGGGGAGTCCTTTATCCAGGGATAACACCCCCGTCTCAGTATTACGTAAATCCAGCATGGAAATTGGGGAGCGGTTTCGACCGCTCCCTTATTCAATTTGGGCCCGGGTGCTTCCAACCGCGTTCAAAATAATCCTCTCAGCAAAAACGCGGTTTCTGCCCGGGATGTCCGCTTTACTTTCGCAGCAGCTCATACTTGACGCGTCAGGGACCGAGATTCGGTCAGATTGAACGACCGTTTTACACCCGATTAATCGCTGTTTTCGTAAAATACTGATTCTATTGATGTTATGGTGTCTCTTTCTGATGGCACGCGCCTTGCAACCTGTCTCAGTGCCGTAAGCGCGAATAATTGTTATCAAAAGGAAACTACCAATGAATAAAGCGAGCAGAATAACTGCATTTATTTTTATATTTGCCTTGTCGGGTACAGCGTTTCTCCCAGGCGTAAGAGCACAGGCAACACGGAACCAAAAAACGCCGCTTAAACAACGTGTCGGAAAATCCCAGCCTGTTCCCCAACTCCGGAAGCTGTCACCCGCACTTGAAAAAAAGATTGACAGGTCTGCGTTACGGGGCCCTTCGAATTCAAAGCAGCGCGTGATTATTCAGCTTAAATCGGAGACCGGTCTAAACGAATTATTCGGGAATGAATTGAATGCCGCGCAAAAACAAGAGCTGTTTGAACGGGAAGCCAATTCGAACAAATCCAAAACAGCGATCATCATGTCCGACCTGATGCGAAGTAACGGTAGGATGCTTCGCGCGTTCGACAACATCGGCCTTGTTTCCGCTGAACTTCCGCTAGCAAAGGTGCGTGAGCTCTCGCGGAACAAGGAGATCGCTTATATAAGCGAAGATAAAGTGACACGTGCAAATGGCCACATCGCTGTGACGACGGGACTCTGGAATGCCGGCATAAGCGATCGCGGTGATTCGAATCCGAATACCTGGTTGACGGGTGGAAACGTTCAGGTCGGCGTGATCGACAGTGGTAACGATACAAAGCATTCGTTGATGCAGTGGGCCGGAGCCGGAAGTAAAGTATGGGCATATAACTTCGTCTCCGGAGAAACCGCGACCGGCGACAAGTACGGCCACGGGACACACATCGCATCGATGATTGCCGGTGATTACGGACTGGCAAATGGCGCCTATCAAGCGCCTGCTCCAGGTTCGCAAATTGTTAGCATGCGCGCCCTAAAAGATGATGGAACTGGCCTGATTAGTGATGCCATCGCGGCGATCGATTGGGCTATTAATCAAAGGATCAATAATTGGTGGACAATAGATGTCATCAACATGAGTTTCGGAACTGTGGCCACCGACAGCTACGTCAATGATCCCCTCTGCCAGGCTGCGCGGCGAGCTGTAAACGCTGGGATCGTGGTAGTAGCTTCAGCAGGAAACCATGGTAAGGACTCGAACGGCAATAAACTGTATGGCGGAATTAGTTCACCGGGCATTGAACCTTCCGTCATCACCGTTGGAGCGACGAATACATTCGGAACCTCTTATCGTTCGGATGATGGTATCGCAACATTCAGTTCGCGGGGACCGACACGCGGCTATTCATGGCAGAACGGCGAGAAAAAATTTGACAATCTGATCAAACCCGATCTTGTCGCACCAGGTAACAGAATTATCGGCGCCAGTGCTGACAAGAACAATTTGGCAGCGCAATACCCGCAATTGAGAACCGGTTCGACGGCTAAGAACAAGAATGTAATGTATTTGAGCGGAACCTCGGTTTCAGCTCCAATTGTCACCGCTGGTGTAGCATTACTGCTCGAAACCAATCCGAATCTGACACCAAACATGGTCAAAGCTATCTTGACGTATTCCGCACAACCGATGGATGGATATAACACGCTCGAGCAAGGTGCCGGTCAGCTCAATCTTGACGGAGCGGTACGTTTAGCCCGACTAATCAAGGACAATCCGCCAACCAGCAATGGTTCGTGGATGCTCAAGAGCTCGCTGCCCTCGTCACAAAAAAGCGTTATCTGGGGACAAGACGTATGGTGGAGCAAAGGGGTTATCACCAACTACGGTTTTCTCTATGGAAGTGACCTGATGCAGCGTTATCAGGGAATGTACGGAAGCGGCGTTCTTCTGTCGGATGGTACCCCGGTTATTAACGGTGCCCCGGAGAAATCAGGTTCGATGACGTACGGCGGTAACTTTTACTCCGGCGTGATCGAAAACAATGGTGTGCTTTTATCCGACGGCGTACTGCTCGCCGATGGTGTGCTACTTTCTGACGGAGTACTCTTGTCCGACGGCGTGCTGCTTTCGGATGGTGTGCTTGTCAGCGACGGCGTGCTTCTGAGCGATGGTGTCCTTCTTTCGGATACGATCTTTGGTGACAACACGTCGGCAATGCAGCCCGCGAACTAAAAATCCGTTGAAATAAAGGGTTCTCCACAAAAGAGAAAAAGAGAGAATCCCCTTTTAGGCCGGGCCTTTCAAGGTCCGGTCTTTTCTTTTGATACGGGTTGGGTGCCGGGGGTCGTGGACCGTGGGCCGTGCCTTCTCTCCCCTGTCCCTCTTCCCACGATCCTGGTCCCCAACCGCAACGCCACCCTTTTTTCCATTGACTATTTACAATTCACTATTCACAATGCTGATCATGATGGGTGGAAGGACTTGGGATGACTGGATCGACGAATATTCGGAGGCCCATCAGCATCCGATAAACAAACTTACGCACGCGATCGGAATACCGATGATCGCGGTTTCGATCTTGCTAGTACCAACCATCCTTTTTATCAAGGGCTTTTGGACAATCCCCTTAACGCTCTTCGTCGTCGGCTGGATCCTCCAGTTTGTCGGCCACTATTTTGAGGGCAAACCACCCGAGTTCTTTAAGGACTGGCGATTTCTTTTGGTTGGCCTCCGCTGGTGGTTCAAGAAGATTCTCGGCGTTCAATTGCCGGGCTGATCGGCACGCTCCGGGATTTGAACGGTCCTTTTCAAAACGGGCGGACCCGGCGAACCTTAAAAATCTTTTTGCCCTTTTGACGGCATCGTTTAGACTTACCAAATAGCACAGCAAACACTGACAAACCGCCCGCCATATTTTCTGGCGCTCGACATCGGAACCTCGAGCGTACGCGCGGGTTTGTATACTCACGAAGCCGAACTCGTTCCCGGCACACAGGTTAAGAATTCACGGACCCTGACTGCTACTCCGGGAGGCGGATTCGAAATCGACGCCAACACGGCATTCGAACAGGTCATCGGGGCAATAGACGACCTCTATCAAAAATGCGGCATCGATGCCGCACGAGCCCGATTCGGTGCGGTTTCTTCTTTTTGGCACAGCATAGTCGGCGTTGACGATTATGGCGAACCGACGACGAAGCTTTTTGCATGGGCGGAGACACGCCCCGCCGCATTTGTCGCGCAGCTTAAGAGGGACCTGAACGAGCGGGATGTACAAAATCGCACCGGCTGTCCAATCCACTCGAGTTACTGGCCGGCAAAGATCCTCTGGATATGGGAATCGTTTCCTGCAGGGTTCGCCGCGACTCAAAAATGGCTCTCGTTTTCCGACTTTATGGGCCAGCGGGTTTTCGGTTGTCCGGACACAAGCGTTTCGATGGCTTCCGGTTCGGGGATTTTTGATTTGCGTCTTCAGCAGTGGGATCGTGAGATTGTCGAATATCTCGGAATCGACATTGATAGTCTGCCAAATATTTCTGAGGACCAATCGCCGTCCCTTGAGTTTACTGAAGAATACAAAAAGAGGTGGCCGGAAATAGCCGGAACGAAGTGGCTGCCGGCGGTCGGGGACGGCGCCGCAAATAATATCGGTGCGGGATGCTTTACGAGGGAAAAGGCTGCGCTGATGATTGGTACGTCGGGTGCGATGAGGGTCGCCTACGAAGGTGATCCTCCCGAAACGATTCCCAAGGGCCTCTGGTGCTATCGGGTGGACAGCAAACGGGTCGTAATCGGCGGGGCGATCTCTGACGGCGGCGGACTTTATCGTTGGCTGAAAGACAATCTGCGGGTTGCGGACGATGACGATAAGCTTCGGGACCTGGTTGCCCAACGGGGACCTGCCGCACATGGATTGACGTTTTTGCCGTTCTTGGCTGGTGAACGAAGCACCGGCTATAACGATTTCGCGACGGGCGCGATACTGGGTCTCCGGAGCGCAACGGATAATATCGATATCATTCGCGCCGCGTTCGAGTCTGTCGCCTATCGGTTCGCGGAGATCTACGAGCGGTTATGCGAAGTGCTTGAGATTGAAGAGATCGTCGCTTCGGGCGGCGCACTCCGTCAATCGACCGCCTGGACCCAGATCATCTGCGATGTTTTGGGCAGGGACATGGTTCTGCCTGGGACGCGCGAGGCCTCTTCGCGCGGGATCGTCCTGCTCGCCGCGATGAAAACAGGATTTGGCTCGGGCTTGAGCAATGACGACGCGTCAGAAGCAACTCACTTTTCGCATAACCCTTCAAACCGTGAAGCCTATCAAATTGGAAGGAAACGTCACGAGCATTTCTATCAAGGGTTGGTACGCAGATGATCAAATTTAAAAACTTTTGGAAGGTGGGATTTGGTATTGCCGCGGTGATGCTTCTTTGCGGAACGGGTGTCGATGCCCAGAAGGAATGCGGGGCGACGGGTTCTACACAATCCGAGATCACTATCAAGAACGAGCTCAAGTTCGATATTGAGATCAGATTTTTGAAACCGGATTGCTCGGAAGACAGGGGATCGACGGTTGGGGCAAAGCGCGAAATCAAGGTCGGGGGATTCGAGGGACACACCTATCGGATTTACGAAAACTGGACCGATCGTGTCCTGACCGAGGTCAAATTCAAATCGGGTCAGCTGATTTATCCGGTCAAAGGATTCGAAGCTTCTGCCATAGACGCGAAAAAGAAACGTTGCAGCCGCGACGGCGACCCGCGTCCGATGTTGATACGGAATGCAACGGGAAGACTCATCGATGTCAGATTCGTCGATAAGGATTGCCGCGAACAAAAGGGCCCGGTCATCGCGCCTGGGAAACAAGCCGGTGCTCGCAGTTTTGTCAACAATGTGTTTCGCGCTTACGATCTGGCGTCCGGGAGTTTTATTTCGGAATTTGCGATCCGTCCGACCCAGCGTAATTATGTGATCGGCGGCGTGGCCGATCCCCTGCCGGAGCAGAGTTTTTTGAAGACCGTTAACGCATTCCGAGCCTACTACAAAATTGAGCCGCTGAGACTTAACGACACGCTGACCGAAACCTGTCGTTGGTTTGCGGATTTTATGGCCACCCAGGATAAGATGCATGCCGGGCACCTGGCCAGCGAGTTCACACCCAGCAGCAAATTTCGCAACATGAACACTCCGACACAGCGCTTGCTGAGTTTTGGGTGGAAAAGAAGCAAGGCCGCTGACAATATCGAGGTCACAGCCGCCGTTCGGGTGGAGGATAAGGATCTTATCGGCGGGTATCTTGCTATGGAATGGAGTTCGAGCACGACCCATTTCAAACCCTTCTACGATCTTTATCGGACAAGATACGCACAGGTTGGATTCGCGGCCGTCGCTTCAAAAAGTGACCCAGATCTTTATTACGGCTGCGCGATGTTCGCGAATGATTGATTGTTTGATTCAAATCCAGAGTTAGGAGTCGTCCCCAAAAAATCATTAAATGAGACTTTCTGCTTCGATGTTCGGCAAAGTCGATCTTTTAAATTGCCTCCAGCTTCAGCTGGAGGTATAGATCAACACTTGAATTTTCAGGGGCTTAAGCCCCAAATAGAGTTGGCATTCTCGTCGACCCCGAGCTAAAGCACGGGGCAATTCAAAAAGAATACCCGTTTGACAACGGCAAATAAAAGCGATCCCCGTCAGTACGTTTTATTCCTACAGGGATTCGATAATTGATTATCGATAATTGATAAATGTTCCGCTTCGATTTAACATAGGCGCAAAACTCGAACACAGTCTTGCCTCCAGAAATCAGGAAACCAATATGACGACTGCGACTATGACGCAAATCAACCGCAATCCGGAATTAGCACAGCTTTCAATCAATACAATTCGCACACTTTCACTCGACGCCGTTCAGGAGGCAAATTCGGGCCATCCGGGCCTTCCTCTCGGTGCCGCGCCGATGGCCTACGTGCTTTGGACACGTTTTCTGCGACACAACCCTTCGAACCCGAAATGGTTTAACCGGGACCGTTTTCTACTCTCCGCCGGTCACGGCTCGATGTTGATTTACAGCCTTTTGCATCTGACGGGATACGAGTCCGTCTCGATGGATGAGATCAGGAACTTCCGCCAGTTCGGTTCCACCACTCCGGGACACCCCGAGAATCATCTGACGGCGGGAGTCGAGGTAACCACCGGTCCTCTCGGACAGGGATTCGCTAACGGCGTGGGGATGGCCATCGCAGAGCGACATCTCGCAGCGACTTTTAACAAAGAAGAATTTCCCGTGGTAGATCATTACACCTATGCGATCTGTTCGGACGGCGACCTGATGGAAGGGATTTCGGCCGAATCAGCTTCGCTTGCGGGGCATCTCAAACTTGGCAACCTGATCTACCTTTACGACGACAATGACATCACGATCGAGGGCGGAACCAATCTCGCGTTTTCGGAGGATGTCACAAAAAGGTTTGAGGCAATCGGCTGGCATGTTTCGATGGTCGAGGACGGAAACGATCTCGACGCGATCGAGTCTGCGATCCAAGGGGCACAAGAGGTCAAGGACAAGCCGTCCCTGATCCGCGTAAAGACCACGATTGGATTCGGAATGCCGCATGCGGGTACTTCCTCGGCGCATTCCGACGCGCCGGGCGATGAAGCGGTTGCGGAAACAAAAAGGAACCTCGGCTGGCCCGAAGACAAGAAATTCCGTGTCCCCGACGAGGTTTATGCCCACTTTGGGGACGCGAAAGAAAGAGGACAGGAATTCGAACGCGAATGGCTCGATATTGTTACCGCATACGTGGCCGAGAACCCCGAGCTCGGAAAGCTGCTTGAAAACGTTACGAGCGGGACCCTTCCCGAAAACTGGGAGGACGACCTGCCCGCGTTCGAAGATGTGAAGGCCGCAGCGACACGCGTTTACAGTGGCGAGGTGATCAACGCCATCGCTGAGACCCTGCCGGCGATGATCGGCGGCTCGGCG
>JAOTWT010000233.1 GCA_029862725.1 Acidobacteriota bacterium
CCTCTGGCTTCGATTTCCTCCTTGATTCAGATGCTCCAGAGTAACGACGATATCGGCGAAGACGCTTCGGAGAAGTTGCAGATGATCGCGACCCAAATAGAACGGATCAAGCGCGTTACTAAAGACATGATGGAGTTTGGCCGGGTCCGTCCGGCAGCCAAGTCAAACGAAGACATTAACAAGATCATTGAAAAGGCCCTCAGGCTCGCACGGTTCGACAAGTCTTTCAAGTCTTTTGAACTCGAGCTCGATCTCGATCGCCGGCTTCCCCTCGTCTTTGTCGACCCGGATCAGATCCAGCAGGTCGTTTTGAATCTTCTGCTCAACGCGCGTGACGCGATGCCCGAAGGCGGAACGATCTCAATATCGACCGCATCGAATGAAGCATCGGTGACCATTGTCGTGGCCGACACGGGAACGGGGATTGCCAGCGAACAGCTAAAACTCATTTTCGACCCGTTTTATTCAACCAAATCTTCCGGTGTCGGAACCGGCCTCGGACTCGCGGTTTGTTATGGAATAATCACGGCACACGGGGGAACGATCGACGCCGAGAGCGCCTGCGGCGAAGGAACCCGATTCACCGTTTCCCTATCGCGCGATAATGAACCGGCAGATTCCGCCTTTTGATTACAACTGTGCGGAACGGACGAAAAAGTAGATCCCTGCGTCTGGCCAAAACGTCATACCCGGCGCGATTCGAAATCGGCCCTCGATTCCTTCGAGAGTTCTAACTATGTAAATCCAAGGATCTTGCCGCCTTGATAGGTTAAGAATGACGCGCAATACGCTAAAACTGTCATATAACCGAACATGAATATCACCCATGACCACGAATTCGTTTCGCGCCTCACAATGGCCAGCGTCGACATACACTGCATCGCAAGTACAAAGAACACCATCAGCGATAGCGCCGTCAAAGGTGTCCAGACTTTCGAACCGTCGGCCCGCTTCGAATTTCGTATTGCATTTATCAGTGAGGGGGATTCCTCGTTTCCTTCATCGCCGACGTTATAAATGATGCTGAGGGTCGATACAAGTACTTCTCTCGCAGCAAACGAGGCAACGATCGCGACGCCGATTTTCCAGTCGAATCCGAGAGGTTCGATTACCGGCTCGAGGGTCTTTCCAAGTGAACCGGCAAAACTCTGCTCGAGTTGAAATGCACTCTGTGATTCCGGCGAAGCATGCGAAATCGAGGCAGCTCTCGGGAAGTACATGAGACCCCAGAGAAGCATCGAGATCAGGAGTATTATCGTTCCCGCCCTTTTTATAAAAAGCCATGAGCGGGACAGCATGTTCTGCAAAACCGTGCGTAGGTTCGGCAGGCGGTAGGGCGGAAGTTCCATGACAAACGGCGGAGGAGGAGACTTTAGGATCGTTTTCTTAAAAACGAACGCCGCCAAGACCGCAACGGCGATTCCGAGCGAATACATCGCCAACATCAAAACCGCGCCCAATGAGATGAACCCGAATATGCTTTGCCCCGAAAAAAAAGCGGCGATCATCAAAGCATAGACCGGAAGCCTCGCCGAACAACTCATGAACGGTGCGATCAAAATCGTTGCCAACCGGTCCCGTTTGTTCTCAATAGTCCGGGTCGCCATTATTCCGGGTATCGCACACGCAAAGCTCGACATCAATGGAAGGAATGCCTTGCCGTGGAGCCCGAACCTGCTCATCAGTTTGTCGAGCAAGAAAGCAGCGCGGGCCATGTATCCCGAGTCTTCGAGAATCGATATAAAGAGAAAAAGGAGCAGTATCTGAGGCAGAAAAATAAGGACCGCGCCGACGCCCGCAATGACGCCGTCGACCAGAAGATCGGTCAGAATCCCGGGCGGAAGCGAAGAACCGACATAAGAACCAAACGAGCCAAATCCAACATCGAGGAGGTCCATTGGGAGCGTCGCCCACGAGAATATGGCCTGAAAGACAACGAGCAGCACCGACACCAGTATCAACAAGCCGAAAAACTTGTGGGTCAAGACACGATCGATCTTCTCTGAAAATGTGGGATGTTCGCTGTGCGCCCCCGCCTGCACGACTTGCTGGTAAACATCGGATATGAAACGGTAGCGCTCAAAAATGACGGCATTTGCCCCCGCATCTCCGGAGAGGCTGAGATGTATCGATTCGTCTTTAAGGGTAGCGGGTATTCTGTCGTTGCCGGCGCCAACGGCAAATGCCGACTTCAAAACCGCTTTCCGCAATTCCTTAAGCCCGATCTTCTGTTTTACATTGACCGGAACTACGGGGATTCCGAGCAATTCGGCAAGCTTTGCGGAGTTTATTACCAGATCCTGCTTTGCAGCGATGTCAAGCATCGTTAAGGCCACAACGACCGGAACGCGAAACTCCGATAGCTGCGTTACAAGGTACAGATTCCTCTCGAGGTTGGAGGCATCGGCGACGACTACAACGATATCGGGCTTTGGAAGTCCGGGCATGCCGCCTTGTATGACGTCCCGGGCAATGACTTCATCAGTTGAGGTGGCATCCAGACTGTAGAGGCCGGGTAGATCAATTACGAGGGTCTCGACCTCGTCACCTGCAAACTTCCAATGACCCTCTTTTCTTTCGACCGTGACGCCCGGATAATTGGCGACCTTTTGCCTGAGACCCGTAATGACATTAAAGAGCGTCGTCTTCCCGGCATTTGGGTTGCCCGCAAGGGCGACAACAATTCGTCGATCGCCGTCCGCAGGAAGAACTTTTTCAAGCATCTTGCCTTCCAAATCTTCTAAACCGCCTTTTCCATGATCTCAACCTTCCTGGCTTCGCTTATTCGTAAAGCGAGACTAAAGCCCCTCACGCGCAGCTCGATCGGATCCCCGAATGGTGCGGATTTGACGACGCGGACTTTAACGCCCGGCACAATGCCCATTTCCATCAGCCGTTTCGCGACCGGTCCTTTGCCCTTCACCTGCTTTACAACAGCAGTCATTCCCGTTTCAAGTTCTGCGAGATTCGCTGCCGCCCGGACTGGATTGATGGGTTTCACTCGGTTATCCTCCATTCCAAGTGTAGTCTAATTGAAAATCGTTTTCAATTTCAATAATGGAAAATAGAACTCCTCCTGGATTGTGAAGTCAGGTCATTATTTAATCAGATTCGCCCGGTACTCGCCGATGATAATCCTTAGCGGTATCCGCCTCGCATCCGCGCTCAGCCAGACCTTCGGCTGCAGACGGTCCATCGCGTTATCCCCTGTAAAAATCGTCACCGGTTGCGCGACAATTGATTCCCCGCCAATTTCTATCCTCTCGTTATTGTCCGGTCTGAGCGTGAGAATGTATGCCGTTCCGTTGATAAAGGCCGACACGCGCGTATCATTTACAGGATTCTTGGGATCCTTGCTTGGCCGCAGGTTAAAGGACCGGATTGCATACGCCAAAGAGATAATGGAATGCGTTCCGTTTGGAACCTCTAACGGCTCCGCGCCGACCGAAGTGACCGTTCCGGCGACCTGGTCAAACCTGGCCTCTTCGGTCCATCCCGAAAGGCTCCCCGTAAACGAAAGCTTGAATCGACTCGGCACAAGGGTATAGGGGTCGACCCAAACCTCGGCGATATCGCCGTTCCGAAAGAGCGATCCGTCCCCGGCTTCGGCAACCGTTGCTTTCAGCAATAAAGAATCGACTCCATCTACAAGTTCCCGTCCGTCCACGACGGCAAGGACCCTCGCGACTTCCCTGTCCGCCCGGACTACGGAGTATTTCAACCTTTCGCCGATCTTGAATGGAAGATCCGAAGATAGCTTTTGGTCTACGATATAAGGTGTGGGCGACGGAGTCGGTACCACCGTTGGCACCGGCGTCGGTGCGACAGTAGGAGCAACCGTCGGGACCGGGGTTGGCACGATCCGTGTTGAACTGGCCAAGATCGCATTAAACTCACCCTTTGGGGTCTTCACGCTTATTTTTACCGGTATCCGATCGGTTCCGGTCGAAAAATAGACACGGACATCCGAAATCCCGTTTTCCTGAAAATACTCGCTACTGACCGCGGATACGACCGTTTGGTATTCCTCCGAGGATGTCCTGACGACTTCGCCCCCTGTCAGTGCAAAATCGAAGGAATAATTCCTGCCATTTTCGATCACCGAGAAGCTGCCCGCGCCGCCATTTTCGCGGGCCCGGTAAAAAAGCGTCAATAAATCAAGGTTCGTAGCTGGATCAGACAAGAAGTTGGAAATCGTCTCTACCGGCAGTCCTGCGTCTTTTGAGACATCTCTAATATAAAGAGGGAGGCCTGTTTCAATTGAGGCGAAAACCGTACGCGAACGGTCGAACAAAAAAAATGCAGCACTGACGAGGTCAACGGATTTAATTTTCCCGCGAAGTTCAACCGCAGCTTTACCATCGATCGTACCTTTTGATACGACATAAACTTCTGCGTACGCTGCATTCCGAAACTTCTCGAAAGAGACATTGTAGGTAAGCTTTTCTCCGGCCGGAAACCGCTGATATTCCGCGCGGCGGGCGAACGCATTCTCAATTCCCGCAAACGCGAGAATGGCCACGACGGCAACCAGCAGGCACGCGACGATCGCATCCTTAGTGAGGCAAGGGTTATTTCTGGATTTTCCCATTAAATTGAGTTGGAAAGCTCGGTCATCTCCCGGGCGATCCGGCGGGCGGCATCTGCGCGGTCTTCCGCCATTCTTATCGGTCTGCCGACAACGATAAAATCCGCACCTCCCATGACAGCGGACTTCGGAGTAGTTACACGTTTCTGATCGTCATTCGTTGCAAAAGCGGGCCTCACGCCCGGGGTAACGATCAGGAATTCTTTGCCGTCGAGCCGCTCACGTATCATACCCGTTTCCAAAGGCGAGGCGATAACGCCATCCAGCCCGCAAGAGCTTGCAGACATCGCGTATTTTACAACAAGATCGCGCGGTTCCAACGCGACCCCCGCTGCTTTCAGCATATTCCCGTCGATGCTCGTCAAAACCGTGACCGCAAGGATCTTTGGAACAGGAGCTCCCGCTTTCGCGCAATAGGAATTGACGTCCCCCACAGTCCGTTTCATCATTTCCGGTCCTCCCGCGGCGTGAATGTTAAACATCCAAACGCCGAGCTTAGCCACTTCAACCGCGGCTGCCGCTACTGTGTTGGGAATGTCGTGGAATTTGACGTCCAAAAACAAACGCAGACCGCTTTCCACAAGCTGCCCCACGAAAGATGCCCCCTCGGATGTGAAAAGCTGCAGTCCGATCTTGAAGGCCCCTACTTCGTCGCGAAGTTCGTCGATCAGCTCGAGCGCTTCCTGCTTGGAGGACACGTCCAGAGCAAATATCAATTTGGTTTTACTCATATCCTGTGTCCTTTCTGATCGTATCGATATTCCTGGGAGGTTCGCGGCGCCATTTCGCAATGAGATGCGGTTTTTCGTTTTTTGCGCGTAAAATCAGGTCGATTTCAGCGGGTGTGAAATATATTTTGAATTTATTCATCTTCTCGGAATCCGGGATTTGAGCGTAAAGCCACTCACGGTAATCTTTTAGCCCTTCACCATATCCCTTGGAAATCGCTTCAAGGTCGGCCCTTC
>JAOTWT010000234.1 GCA_029862725.1 Acidobacteriota bacterium
GGATCGGCCTTATATTGCTCCCGGGGTTCCAATGAAACGCAACTCCTTTAGAAATCGGGCCGTTTACGACATCGATATGAGAGTCCAAAAAGGATTCAGATTCGGTGAGCGGAAGCGTTTGATTTTGACGGCTGAATTTTTCAATATATTTAATTTTGAAAATATCCAGTATGGTGACCGGCAGTTCTGTACGTCGCGAACTGAGACTTGCGGATTGAACGGAGCAACAAATACCCGCTTTATGTCGCTACGGAATTCAAACGGTGACTACGAGCTTAGGAACTCGCTGGGTTCGGAGATCTTCCAGACCCAGATCGGGGCCAGATTCGAATTCTAACCTCTAGTGTTAGAAAAGCCTGAGGCACGTTTTCTCCGGAAAGCGTGCCTTTTTTATTGCCTCAATCCCAATTCAGCTACCTTCGAATGCGCAATCCTCCGATCCGGACCCCTGCGTTCTCTTGGCCGCTGTGGTACAACCAATCCGTGGGAAACAAACTTTTAGAGTTCAAACTTGACGATACCGAAGTAGGCGTCCGCCTGGATGCGTTCCTGGCCGAGCACATCGAGGGCTGGTCGCGCTCCCGCCTGAAAAAGCTGATTGACGAAGGCGATGTCCTGGTCAACGGCGGAGCGGTCAAATCGTCCTACAAACTGCGGGATGGTGATTCTGTCACGGCCGAACTGTCGGAAACGCCGGATGAGCGCTTCGAGCCGGAAGACATTCCTCTCGATATCGTATTCGAAGACGATTATCTGGCGGTCATCAACAAGCCCGCCGGTATGATCGTCCATCCGGGAGCAGGGGTTTCCAGTGGAACGCTGGCAAATGCAATCGCATACCATTTCCGGCTGGAGACGGAGTCCGGCGCCGTCAAGAGCGGCAAAACAAACCGGGTCGGGATCGTACACCGCCTGGACAAAGACACTTCCGGTTTGCTTATCGTCGGCAAAAACGAACTCACCGCTGAAAAGCTTTCGGCCCAGTTTCATGACAGGAAGGTGACAAAATCATATGTCGCTTTGGCACACGGGTTCGTCAGAAAGCTGACCGGCAAGATCGACCAGCCGATCGCGAGGGACCGCAACAATCGTACAAAGATGGCTGTCGATAAGAACGGGCGGAACGCGGTTTCATTTTATAAGGTGAGAAAACGCTTCGACCGTTTTACACTCCTCGATGTCGATATCAAAACCGGAAGGACCCACCAGATACGCGTTCATCTCGCCCACATCAACCACCCGATTGTCGGCGACGAAACATACAACGCCGGCCGCGACAAAACTATCCAGGATGCAAAGCTGCGGAGTGCGGTTTCCAGAATGGGACGTTTTTTCCTGCATGCCGAAAAACTGAGCTTTGCACACCCGGTTACAAAACAACCGTTGGAGTTTGTTCAGCCGCTTCCCGACGAACTGGTGGATTTGCTGTCGTTGATCTCGGCGGCATCTTCCTAGCGGAAACCGAGTTATCAATATCAACGATCAGCTTCGAAGCAATGCGCGGTATCAGATGGTTGGCTGGCACGAATATATTGGACAAGCTTGATCTCCGATGCCTGTTCGCGATTTATCCACAGAGAATTCACGCGCATTTCTCGAATTCGTTATTCCTTGAAAAACATAAAAAGGATTCGATTGAAATCTCGGATATCGCATTTCGAATCTTGCTCCTTCATTTTGCATTTTCCAATATCCATTCCCCATTCCCTGTGGTCGCATTATTTGACTTTTTACTTCTGACTTTTTACCTGTTCTGATACCTTCTATTCATGCCCAAAATCAGAACCTTTTTATTAAGGCTTACCGCGTACTGCTTGCCGCTCACCGTCTTGCTGCTCACCGCTTACGGCTCAACGCACACGGCATCTGACTACACCCGTTGGGTAGACCCTTTCATCGGCACCGGCGGACACGGACACACCTTTCCCGGTGCGACGACGCCGTTCGGAATGGTCCAGCTTTCGCCCGACACTCGCATCGATAACTGGGACGGCAGCAGCGGCTATCACTACTCCGACGATGTCATCTACGGTTTTTCACACACGCACCTGAGCGGGACCGGGATACCGGATTATTGCGACATCCTGGTCGCTCCATATGTGCATGAAAAGTTTTTGCTGGCACAGGCACCTGAAAACACGAAAATTGGATATGCATCCAAATTTTCTCATGCCAGCGAGACGGCGGAGCCCGGCTACTACGCGGTAAGACTCGATGACGAGAATATTTACGCGGAGATGACGAGCACCCCTCGCGTCGGCCTTCACCGCTACACATTCCCAGAGGCAACAAAAGACGCAAAGATCGCAATCGATTTGAAGTGGCGGGATCCCGTGCTTGAGTCGAGGGTAAACATCGTCAACGACAGAAGGATCGAGGGTATGAGGAGGTCTTCCTCATGGGCGAAGGATCAGGTCGTCTATTTCGTCGCCGAGTTTTCAAAGCCTTTCGTCGAAAAAAGGACCGCTAGATTCGAAGGCGACAGGGTCTTTTCCTACAACGATAAAAATGAACTGCAAACAAAGGACGGAGCTGGAGCGAAGGCCTTCTTTCGGTTCGAGGTAGAAGAAAAGGAACAGATCCTCGTAAGGGTCGCGCTTTCGCCCGTCAGCATCGAGGGCGCCAGGAAGAATCTCGAAGCCGAACTGGACCACTGGGATTTCGAAAAAGTAAGGAGCGATGCAAAGGATTCGTGGAACAGGGAGCTTTCGAAGATCGAGGTCAAAGGCGGCACCGATGCACAGATGACCAACTTCTACACGGCGCTCTATCACACGATGATCCAGCCGAATATCTTTCAGGATGTCGATGGAACGTACCGCGGGATGGACTGGAAGATTCGGACACTTAAGTCCGAATCGTTCCAAGTTCCAGGTTCCAGGTTTCAGGTTCGTAAGATTGATGCAAATATCAACGGTCGGGATTCGAGCAACCAAACTCGAAACCTGGAACTTGGAACTCGAAACTCGTCGGCGCGCGTTGACGCGCATTACACCGTCTTCTCGCTCTGGGACACCTTCCGCGCGACCCATCCGCTCTACACGATCATCGACGAGAAACGCACAGTCGAGTTTATAAACACATTCATACGGCAGTACGAGCAGGGCGGAAAACTTCCGGTTTGGGAACTGGCGGGGAACGAGACCGATACGATGATCGGTTACAACGCAGTCTCGGTAATCGCCGACGCGATGGCCAAGGGCATCGAGGGATTTGATTACGATAAGGCATACGAGGCGGCCAAGCATTCTTCTGAACTCGATATCGAAGGGCTCGATGCATTTAGGCGTCGCGGATATATCTCGATGGAGGACGAACAGGAATCGGTCTCGCGCACGCTCGAGTATGCGTATAACAGTTATTGCCTCGCAGTGATGGCGGCGATGATGGAAGAAAGGGGCGGGGGAAAAGAGAAATCGGCCGGGTTTGATACCGATTTTAGGCAGCACATTTACCGGGCCCAGTACTACAAAAACCTCTTCGACAAACAAACCGGGTTTATGCGGCCCAAGCAAAACGGCAACTGGATCTCGCCGTTCGCGCCGAACGAGGTAACATTTCATTTCACCGAAGCGAACTCCTGGCAATACACTTTTTTTGTCCCCCATGACGTCAACGGCCTCATCGATCTTTACGGCGGGAAGAAACCTTTCGCCGGTAAGCTCGATGGGCTGTTTACAGCTGATTCCAAGACGATCGGCCGCGATCAGCCCGATATCACCGGTCTGATCGGTCAATACGCGCACGGGAACGAACCTTCGCATCACATCGCCTATCTCTACAACTTCGCCGATCAGCCGTGGAAGACGCAATTTTATGTCCGAAAGATCATGGATGAGTTTTACAAACCGGAACCCGACGGGCTGATCGGTAACGAGGACTGCGGGCAGATGTCGGCGTGGTACGTCCTGAGCGCGCTCGGGTTTTATCAGGTCAATCCTTCGGTGCCGGAGTATTCGATCGGTACGCCGCTGTTTCAGGAGGCGAAAATCAATCTTGAGAATGGCAGGATTTTTACGATCTCACGTACCGGCGAGGGGCAGTATGTAAAGTCTCTAAAGCTCAACGGCAAATCGCATCGCGAGTCTTCATTCCTCCACAAGAACATCATGAAAGGCGGCGCGCTGGAATTTGAGATGACGGGCGAAGCCGTCAAAGGCTGGTTCCGAAGTTCGCCCACGAGCCAGATTTCGAATGAGTTTCCCGTTGTGCCAACGATTGAAGCGTCACGGGTTTTCGAAAACAAAACTGAGGTCCGGATTTCCAAACCGCTTACAGGGAATGTCTATTACACGCTGGAAGGCACAGAGCCGACGGAAAAATCGACGCTTTACAAAGGCCCGTTCGAGATCGACCGGACGACGGTCGTCAAGGCCGTCAACATAACCAACCCCGCCTCAAAAAGTTTGACCGCCGAATCGAAGCTGAACAAAATGCCGCATGACTGGGACGTTTCGCTCAAGTCGTCATACAGCCGCCAATACACCGGCGGCGGACCTAAAGGACTGGTCGACGGCCTCCGCGGAACAACCAATTTCGCATCGGGCGAATGGCAGGGCTATCAGGGACAGGATTTTGAAGCGGTTATCGATCTCCAACGCGAGACCGAGATCAAGAAACTCGGCGCCGGTTTTCTGCAGGTCGCGCGAAGCTGGATCTGGATGCCGACAAAGGTCGAGTTTGAAACCTCGCTCGACGGCACGACTTACGCTCAAGCCGCCGCCATCGAAACGAACTTTCCGGAACGAGAGATGGAGCATACGATCCGGGATTACGTAAAAGAGATCTCGCCGGTCCGTGCTCGCTACATTCGGGTGAGGGCTACAAATCTTGGTGTGATTCCTGACTGGCACCCCGGTGCGGGCTACGCGGCTTATATCTTTATCGATGAGATCTTTGTGAACTAGTTCAGTCATTTATCATTTACCATTTATCATTTATCATTGGCGAAACGTCGTGCATTGATTTCTGAATTGTGTTGTAAAAGGATCATGGGACAAAGCTCTCGTGCATCCGTATGGCATTGGATAAATGACAAATGGTAAACGATAAATGAAGACTAAATTCTCCGCCGTCCTTATTACGCTGCTCCTTCTTTCAACCGCCGTTTTTGCGCAAGCCGAACTCGACGCGAAGCTTGCCGCCGTCGACGCCTACGCCCGGAAGGCACAAGCTGACTGGAACATACCGGGCATGGCGTTAGCGATCGTCAAAGACGACAAAGTGGTCTTTGCAAAGGGTTATGGAATACAGAAGCTGGGCGGCGGCGACAAGGTAGATGCCGACACGCTTTTTGCTATTGCATCTAATTCGAAGGCATTCACGACCGCTTCACTTGCAATCCTGATCGACGAGGGTAAGATCGGCGGTTGGGACGATAAAGTCTCCAAATACCTGCCAGGATTCGAGTTATACGATCCCTATGTAACCGAAGCGCTTACTATTCGCGATCTCGTTTCACATCGTGTCGGACTCGATACCTTCAGCGGCGACCTGCTCTGGTATGAAACGAACTATTCGACCGAAGAGATCCTAAA
Organism: Acidobacteriota bacterium; assembly: GCA_029862725.1. Classification (GTDB taxonomy): domain Bacteria; phylum Acidobacteriota; class Blastocatellia; order Pyrinomonadales; family Pyrinomonadaceae; genus Aridibacter. The sequence continues at coordinate 5,538 of JAOTWT010000234.1, forward strand.
ACGCCTCAAACACCT
>JAOTWT010000235.1 GCA_029862725.1 Acidobacteriota bacterium
AGGCCTTTCCGCCGTCCGCGTCGGCGTAACCCGCTTTGAGCTTATATCTCTGGAACATATTCGAGACATATCCTGCAGCAAATGTCGCACCTTTTTCACCCGTTCGGCGTCCCTCGAGCTCATCCGAGGCAAGATAGGAAACGTGTTTTCTAAGGTTCTTCTCAAGCGTTGATTGTTTTGGCGCCTTTTGCGCAGAAACGGATAGTCCGATTAGAAGCAGTAACAGCGTAAGTAATAATTGCTTTTTCATGATTTTCATTAGTGACAAGTTATGAGTGAAATGTAAGTTTGCACAGCCGGGACAAAATTACTTACTCAATCGATTGTCGAAATATCTCCCGAACGGCCTTGGCGCCGGCGTCTCCTGCGGCCGCTGCGGCGACCGCGACAGCCTTGTCGCCCGTTCCCTTAAACTCAAGCATCTTTCCATTTTTGAAATAGATTCGGTATTCGCTTTCCGAACCAGATGCTTCGAAATAGAACATAAGCTTGCCGGATTCTTCAAACAGATACTCCTGGGAATAGGTACGAGCCGCCGAAACTGTCTTCTTTGTAACCAGTACAAGGGTCTCCGGGTAATTCTGTTCGCCCGTCTGCTTGTAATAAAAACGGTAGACAACCGAATAGTTTCCGACGGCGGGCCAGCTCTTGTTCAACTTGTTAACAACGAGTTCATTGACGGCAAGCTCGCTTTGAAGCGCGGCCTCCTCGCTTCTTTCGATCTTTGCGATTTCAGACTTAACGGATTCGTAATGCTCGCGGATCTCTTTGATGCGATCGGCCTTATCGGACTGCGAATAGATCGCGGCTGTCATGAGGAGAATAATACTGATCGCTACAACGACGTGTTTCATAAACTTGTAGTAGGCTTTGCCAAACCTACAATGCAATCACTGTTCTCAACGAAGCAAAACGGATAGGCGTTAAGTCTTCCGGTTTCGCCCTCACAGGGCTAAACAGCCTTTTGGCCTTTCACCCAATTCCGCTTCGTTCCACCCGGGCTTATCTATGTCGCACCTACGGTGCTTTAATGAATCTGCTTTCGGTTGAAACCCATGACCGGGAAGGCCTCAGTGTTCAGGCCTCAGCACTCAGGTCAGTCTTCGACCCAATCAGCGATAAACACATTTGTGTCTCCGCGGGTCGCGGCATTCCGGTTCGAGGCAAAGACCAGCTTCTTCCCATCCGGCGAGAACATCGGAAAGCCGTCGAATGAATCGTAAGTCGTAATTCTCTCGAGACCCGTTCCATCGGTGTTGATCATAAGCAGATCAAAATTTCTACCTCGGCCGCTTTCGTCGAAATGATTGGACGCGAAGATGATCTTCTTTCCACTCGGGTGAAAATACGGCGCGAAAGAAGCATCGCCGAGTTTCGTAACCTGCCTCTTATTCGTACCGTCGGCATTCATCAACCAGACTTCGAAATTATTCGGTTCGATCAGATCGTTTGCTAAACGGTCTTTGTAACGCGCGATTTCGGCCTCGGTTTTCGGATGATAGCTTCGGTATACGATCTGCTTCCCATCGGGAGAAAAGAACGGGCCGCCGTCATAACCGAGTTCCGTGGTCAAACGCTTAACGTTCTTTCCATTGCGGTCCATCGTGTAAATATCCAGATCGCCGTCGCGCATCGACGTAAAGACGATCGTCTTTCCATCCGGAGAAACCGTCGCCTCGGCGTCGTAGCCCGGCGTCTTTGTCAAACGCTTTGCGCCGCTCCCGTCAGGTTTCGCCCGAAATATATCAAACGAGGAATAGATCGGCCATACGTAACCCTTCGAAAAATCAGGGTTCGGAGGACATTCCTCCGAACCTAGATGGGTCGAACTGTAGACGATCTTCTTACCGCTTTTAAAAAAGAATGAACAAGTCGTTCTGCCTTTGCCCGTCGAGACCATTTTTGTATCCGAACCATCGAGGTTCATCGTAAAGATCTGGTCGCAACCCAGGCCGTCCCGTTTGGACTGGAATATCAGTTTCTTGCCATCTGCTGAGAAATACGCTTCCGCATTTTCACCGCCAAATGTTAGCTGTTTGATGTTCTTTAGATATTTCTCGCCCTCAAACGAAATCTGACCGTTCTGCGCTGAAAGGCCGTTGGTAAACAAAAGTACAAAGAGTAACAAGTAAATGTGTTTCATAATTAATTTTTCTACCGAATCAAAATATCCTATCATCTAAGCGGTTGTTAAAATAACTGGCAGGAATAAGATCGACTTAATGCTTTTGTTACCTTTCTAATAACTATGCTTAGTAAGGATGCATGAAAGCACGCAGGATTTGCAAAGATCAGGCCGTTCGCTAAATTCGGCCTCAAAAACGGAGCGATTACCCGGGTATGAACTTTGAAACGAAACAAGATGTGCTTGATTGGTATGAGGGTCAGGAGCGGGCGCTTACGCCATCTTTCATAAAGGATATTCCCTGGCATGATGTTAAGAACCACAGACTGCCCGATGATCTCGTACCGGTACTTATTTATATGCGTGATATTGAAATCCTGACGGATATGTATCACGAGGAACTGCGACGAACACCAACCGGCAAAGACCGCGTAATAAGTAAGTTTATGGAGCGCTGGGGAATCGAAGAGATCACGCACGGCGAATTGATCAATCGGTTCCTGAACGAAGCCGGATATAACACTCCGGTCACCTGGAAAGAGGACGTAAAATCCAGCGTAACAAGTAAATACCACTTGTACGCGCGGCTACTGACCACTCTGACGAATTGCGTCGGAAAGAGCTTTACGGCGACCCATATGGCGTACGGGGCGATCAACGAGCTTTCGGCCGCACAGAGTTACCGGCGTTTGATAGCTAAGGCGGAGCACCCTGTACTCACGCATTTCGTAAAGGGAATAATCAGGGAAGAAAGCGTACACACGCAATTCTATTTAAGTGTGGCGCGTCTGGAGCTCCGGAAGAGCCGGTTTGCGCGAAGGATCGCGAGATTCGTCATCGATAATTTCTGGAATCCTGTCGGAAGCGGTGCCCGTCCGAAAGATCTCTCCGATTATACTATCGCCAAACTTTTTCATGGTAAGGAAGGTCACGACTGGTTCGAGCGACTCGTGACCGAAAAGATCCGTCCGCTGCCGGGTTTTGACGGACTCACGAGCGTCACGGAGCGAATCGCGGTGATTGCGGACGAAAGTCCTTTGAGCGCACCGCGACTGCTGATCAACTAGCCGTTGGTTCGTCGGAATTCTTTCATAAAATCGATCAGCGCCGTTACCCCGGCAACAGGGAATGCGTTATAGATCGAGGCTCTGATTCCGCCCACGGAGCGATGGCCCTTTAAACCGTCGAGCCCTTTAGCCGCCGCTTCTGCGGTAAAACGCTTCTCGAGATCCTCGGTCGGAAGATTGAAAGTTACATTCATCATCGAACGTGCTTTGCGGTCTGCATGACCGCTATAGAAGCCGTCGCTTGCGTCGATCGCATCATAAATCATGCCGGCCTTTTGCCGGTTTATTTTGGCCATTTCCGCAATTCCGCCCATTTCTTCGAGCCACTTGCAGACGAGATCAATGATATAGATGCCCCATGTATTCGGCGTATTGAGCATCGAGCCTTTGCTTGCGATGGCGCGGTAGTCGAGCAATGTGTGCTGATCGTCGGGGACCATGTCGAGCAAATCGTCACGAATTATCACGAGCGTGACACCGCTTGGACCGATATTTTTCTGGGCGCCGGCGTAAATCAATGCGTACTTGGAGACATCGACCGGACGCGACATTATGTTGGACGACATATCGCAAATAACCGGAACACCACTTCCGTCGATGTCCCTGTCGAATTCAACTCCCTCGATGGTTTCGTTTGATGTGAAGTGGATATAGCGGGCATCGGGATCAAAACTCAACTCGTCGTCAACCGGTATGGAACGGAATCCGCCGTCCCCGGAGTTATAGACCTCGTTGACAGTGCCTTCGCGCCGTGCTTCTTTAGCAGCCTTCTTTCCCCAGGCTCCAGTAACGACATAATCCGCGGAATCGTCTTCGCCCAGAAAATTAATGGGGATCATCGAAAACTGGAGCGTCGCTCCACCCTGCAGAAACAGGACCCGGTAGTTGCCGGGAATTTCCATCAGCGACCGCAGGCCATTTTCGGCGCTTTCGATGATTCCGCCGAATATGGAAGATCGGTGACTGATCTCCATAACGCTCATGCCGATCCCGCCAAGAGAAAGCAATTCCGACTGAGCTTGCTCCAAAACCGGCTCTGGCAGACAAGCAGGACCCGCGCTAAAATTAAATATTCTTTCTGACATAGAAAATCCTCAAAAAACGTAAGTTGAACAAGAAGGCTAGGATAGCACAGTCAAATTTCCGTTATAAGCAGGAAATCCCGTTCGATTGGCGCCTCAAACAGTGCCGATGTGAGCGGTGCTATTTCGATGGCAGGAAACTTAATCTTTTTGACGTTATGGGTTAGAATACGAAGCATTCTAACCAACGAACTGGTGAGTCTTTACATCCAAAACGAGGTTTTGGAACAGAACTAATTTTCTATCGGAGGATCAAAATGTCTTTAGGAAGAGTTTTTAAATTATCACTATTTGTTGCGGTGTTCCTGTTTGGGACTATTGCCGCATTCGGACAGACAGGAACGATTGGCGGCTTAGTCTTTAAGACCGACGCGGAAGGTAACCAGATTCCGGTCGAGGGTGTCAGGATCGATTGTTATCGCACCGATATCAAACAGGGTTGCCGCTCTGTTAACACCGGTAAGGACGGTCGTTTTGTAATCGTTGGCCTGCCCTATGGATCAACCGTCATTCTCGGCGTAAGCGGTCCGGGTCTCGCTCCGACAGTTGTTTCGGAAAAGAAGGTCGGATTGGCTGAAACGGACAGGATAGGAGTACCGGTAGAAGAAGGAAACGGTTCGGTTCCGACTGAAGAGGCTGTACGGGAAGCTGCGGCGGGCGCAGTTACCGGCGAATTGACCGAGGAGCAAAAGAAAGCACAGGCAGAGCTTGAAAAGAAGCGTAAGGAAATCGAAGAGCGAAACCAGCGCATAGAAGAGATCAATAAGCAGCAGATGCAACTGTTAAAGGAAGGGAAGGAAGCATTTGAAGCCAAGGACTATGGGACTGCGGTCGTCAAGTTTACAGAAGGTTACGAGCTTGACCCCGAGTTTGTCGGAAGTGCGCCGACATTTCTGAACAATGTCGCCATGTCGCATAAAGCTGAGGCAGTCGTAACTTACAATGAAGCGGTCAAGACCAAACAGTCCGCTGCGATAGCGCAAGCCCGAGCAAAGGTTGCGGAGAGTTTTATCGCGTGCCTGACGGCGACCTTGAAAGCACACGATATTGCCAGCAATGCCAAACCGGGTACGATTCTGGACCCGGAAAAGAATAAGAATGACATAAAAACCTCGGAAGACCTCGTAAAGGAATCGTTTAGAATCCTCGGTCAACTCAAGCTCAATCTTGCCGGGTATGTCGGAACCCAGGAAGAAGCGGATGCATCAGTTGCTCTTTACAAGTCCTCGCTGGAATTCCTGCCGAACAACCCGGATGTCCTC
>JAOTWT010000003.1 GCA_029862725.1 Acidobacteriota bacterium
TGTGCGACGGTCGATGAGGATCATCCCGCTTCCCGCAGGGTCTTGGAGAAGGTCGGAATGGAATTTTACGGCTACGATTTTGATGACGTTGGCAGATACCTAGTCTATGTTTTGAACCACGAAGGTTAATAAAGATATTTTGAACAATATCGTGACCGTAATCGTTACAACTTAATGGCGGAAGAAAACATCGGATTGCTGCAAAAGGCGGACCTTTTAGTTTTTATTAAATCGGGAGAAAATTGATGTCGGAATTTGAAAAGGAAGTTGAAAAAGCAGAAAAGGAACTCGAACAAAGTCTGATACCCGTCGAGGGTGAGGAAGATCTGGATGATGAGTATTTGGGAGATCTAAAGATGCAAGCTCAGGAATATCAGCAGAAGCTGCAGGAAGCGGCAGCCAAGGCGAAGGACTTTGCGACGGAGAAATTTGGCCAGGCTGGCGACAAGCTCAAAGAACTTCAGGAAAAGGGCCCGCAGGAGATCGTCGAGGATGTAAAGGAATACGCCCGCAAGAAACCGGGTCAGACAATCCTCATTTCAGCGGCGGTCGGACTGTTTCTCGGGCTCCTGTTCAAGAACCGGAAGTAAGACGGAAATTTTACTGATGATTTTTTTATGGCCGGGCAGCAGCCCGGCTTTTCTTTACCTTCGTTTCGCAGCACGCTCGGTGCAAGAACCTGGGTTTGTTTAGACTAAAGGCTGTCTTTTCAATCCTCAATCTTCAATTAACCCTCTCAGTTCGTTTTAAGCCATTCGGCCCGTAATAAGAAACTCCCCTCGGTGACTATCTTGTCCCCCACGAAGATTCCCTCTTTGACCGGGTAATTCGTTCCCGTTTTGTCCATCAATGAGACCCGGCGGATAACGAAGGTCTTCGGATCCTCCGTCGCTTCGAAGACCACCTGTTCGTCTCCCAAAAACTGCACCGCGGCTTCCGGTACCATCGCCGTCGTTTTTTCCCGACCCCCAATTGTCGCAAATGCGACGTTTACATACATTCCGATCTTTAGCTCCTGACCTGCATTGGAGAGTTCGATCCGCACCTGCGCGGTTCTTGTTGAAGTGTCCAGCTCCGGATCTATATATGAGATATTCCCGCGGAAATACCGGCCGGGATAGGCATCTGTTGTGACGCCCGCCCCGCTGCCGATACGAAGCCTTCCGAGATCTTTTTCAAAGACCTGTGCGATAACCCAGACTGTCGAGAGATCAGTCACCTTAGCCAGCTTTCCATTCGAGGTGACGACCTCGCCTCGATTTGCGATCCTTTCGGTAATCGTACCCGTCACGGGTGATGCGACCGGGAGATCGGCGTTTATCTGCGAAGGCGAATTCAAGGAATCAATCCTGCGTTTTGAAAGACCCAGGACGAGCAGCCTCGCCCGCTCGGAACCGACCTCGGACTGTTTCTTACGGACCATGGTCAGATAGCTGTCAATCTCATTGCGTCGGGCCGGATTGATCTTCAAAAGGCTCTTGGAGCGCTCGAACCGCTTCGAAGCTTCCTCACGCTCTGCCGCCGCGGTCTTGAAGGCCGTCTCCGCCTTTTCAAGCTCACGCTTACTGATCGCTCCGATCGAAGCAAGTTTTTTGGAACGCTCATAGTTGGCCTTCGTCTCGCTCAACATCGCTTCGGCAGCCTCGAGCTTTGCGGTCATGCTGTCCAGTTCGTTTCTCGACTCCTCAGAAATCTCCGACAGACTCAGGGCGCGTGCATATCTCTTGTTTGCCTCGTCAAGCTCGGCTTTTCGGCTCAAATAAACCGACTGCGCGGAGGCGAGTTCTTCGCTCGAAACTACAGCGATCGTGTCACCGCGCCGGACGAAGCGCCCGAGGTCCGCGTTTATCGATTTGACCACACCGCTTACCTGCGTAACGACGGGAGTCATGGCATAATCGTTTGCGTTTATGACACCGGTCGTCGTCGCTTCCGCCGCTGTCCCCACGAGGGATTCGCCGACCTCGACGATCTTCAAATTTGCCGCTTTCAGCTGATCATCCGAAAGCGTGATCATCCGCTCATTTTCCGGGACAGGCTTGCCGCCGTTTGTCTCGCTGAACGATGTATTCCTGGGGGCCGCGACGGGCTTCCCGCCGGGACCACGGAAAAACATGTACCAGATGCCGAAGGCCAAGATACAAATGACCAGGATACCGGAGGCTGCAGCGATGACGAGTCGCGGCCCCACAATAAAACCACCTGGTTTTTTGATCGGTTCATCGATCTCAAACCCGTTTGCCCGCTCTTCATCCGGCGATCGGGCTACTTCCGGTCTTTCTTCTTCGTTATTCATCTTGTCACCAATTCAGGGGCGTTGGTCGCCCTGTAAATCTCGACCTTTGCCAGATACGTTTCGAGTTCCGAGTCGATCAGGCTTTCCCGCAATTCGATCACTCGCCTTTGTTCAGCCAGGTATTCAAGCAATGAATTCGAACCCAGTTCGTACATCTGCCTGACGACATCCAGATTTTGCTCGGCTTGCCCGACGACCCCGGCGCGCGTAATAGACATCGATCGAAAGGCCGAGTCATACCTGACCAACGCTTTCGCAACATCCTGCCGGACAACAAGTTCACCAAAGGCGCGCCGTTTTTCCATCGCTTCCTTCGAGATAACCGCCGCTTCGATCGCATCCCGGCTCCGGTTTTTATAAGGAAGCAGAAAACGGATTCCAAATACGACGTAATTGAACTGCACGGTTTCGGTCATTTTGAGGCGTTGATATCCAAGGGTCGCCATCGCGTCGAGCTTGCCATTGCTGGCGGCCATCTCGATCTCCGCATCGGCGAGATCTTCCATCGCCTTCAAAACAAGTAAATCCGGGCGCGAGTCGAGCGCGCGGGCAGTAAGTACAGAGGCAGAATCAAACGTCGAGGGGCTTTGGTCAAAGTCACCTCTTAAAGTCAATGATTCGGCGGGATCCAGACCGATAAGCGTTCTGAGTTCCAGAAGCGAGATGAGGACATTACTTTCGGCGACCTCGCGCTTCGCGCGGACCCTGTTCAACTCGACAAGCAGCATGTTTTCCTCAAGCGGCGCCGTCTTCCCTTCAACGACCCGTGCCTGAATCAGCCGAAAACTCTCGCTTAGTGAACGCAGGAAATCTTCGACCAATTCGTGCTTGTATGCCAAAGCCAGGGTTTCGCCGAATTTCATACGGACCCTTGCGGCAAGAGCGTTTTCCGCCTGGGCCACCGCCAAGAGCTTAACTTCAGCCTCACGTTGCGCGGTCAGGACCCTCGTCCGGCGCCGGCCTCCCAGTTCGAGCGGCATCGTGCCCTGGATCGTGTAACGATGCGCCGAGCCAAAGGTCCTCTGTTGGCCGCTCGCCTCGACGCTCATCCGCGCCCTTTGGCCTGCCTGCGCGACGAGCCGTTCGGATGCCTCCGCTTCTTTCCGGAGCGCGTTGATCTGATCGTTGTTGGCAATCGCCATCCGGACCGCATCGTCGGCCGTTATCCCGTTTACCTGATCCAGGAACTGCGGACGGGTGACAGTCGCCGTGGACTGGGCAATCAAACAAGTCGCCCCGGCGATAAGTAACGAAAGAACGAAGAGGATTCTTATGACGTGAATCATAGAGTATGGACCTCCCCGGTTTCATTCTCAGACCTAAGGCGCCGCTCGTGGATTATGTAAAAAATAACCGGTGTTACGATCAGGACGTGGAGCAGGCTCGAGACCATCCCTCCAAGTACCGGGGTCGCGAGAGGTTTCATGACCTCAGCGCCGGTCGATGTACTCCACATGATCGGCAATAGTCCGGCGACAACGGTCGTCACGGTCATCACTTTCGGCCGCAATCGGAGGAGGGCGCCTTCAATTACCGCTTCCATGAGCGTCGATTTATCGAGCCCGCCATAGGTCTTCCGTTTCTTTTCAACTGCCTCCTCCAAATAGATGACCATCACGACACCGGTCTGAACCGCGGTTCCAAACAGGGCGATAAACCCGACCCAGACTGCAACCGAGAAGTTGTAGCCAAAAAGCCACTGCAGGAAAACGCCGCCGGTCAGGGCAAACGGGACCGCCAATAATATGTGCGCCGCCTCGATCGCCGAATTGTAGGTAATATAAAGAAGGCCGAATATCACGAGCAACACTACCGGAACGACGATCAGTAAACGGTTTTTCGCACGCTGCTGGTTTTCGTACTGGCCGCTCCACGAAAAATAATATCCGGGCGGAAGGTCGATCTTCTGCCGCAACAACTCGTCCGCCTCACCGACAAACGAACCCAGATCGCGACCGCGGACGTTCAAGAGGACCGTTCCTTTCAAAAGGCCGTTTTCACTTTGAATCATCGAGGCACCGGTAACGGTCCTGATCTTGGCCACCTGCGAGAGCGGGATCGATTGACCGTCAGCCATTACAATCGGGAGCTGTTCAAGGCTGTCTACGTCCTTGCGGAACTCTTCGGCGTATCTCACACGGAGCGGAAATCGCTCGCGTCCTTCGATAGTCGTCGAGAGATTCGTTTCCCCGATCCCTTTTTCGACGACCTCGTTGATCATCCCGACATCGATGCCGTAGCGGGCTGCTTCCCGGCGGTCAATATCGATATCGATATAGGGAGTTCCGATGACCTTCTCCGGGTAGACATCGCGGGCACCGTCCACCGTGCGTAGCACATCGGCAGTCTTATTCGAATACTCCTCGAGCGTTTTGAGGTCATTTCCAAAAATCTTTACCCCGATCTCGGAACGGATACCGGTTGCGAGCATCTCGATCCGGTTGATGATCGGTTGGGTCCAGATGTTCGTCACACCGGGAAGCTTTAGTTTCGAATCCATCTCGGCGATAAGGCCGTCACGTGTGACACCGGGACGCCATTCCGATTTTGGCTTTAGATGAATGAGCGTCTCGTTCATGTTGACGGGAGCCGGATCGGTGGATGTCTCGGCGCGTCCGACCTTTCCCACGACATGTTCAACTTCCGGGAAAGAAGCCAGTATCCTGTCTTGTTTTTGCAGAAGATCGAGAGCTTCCTCCATCGAGATTGCCGGGTCTGTGACGGGCATGTACATCAGGTCGCCCTCGTTCAGATTCGGCATAAATTCCGACCCGATCGTGCTCGCCGCAAACAAGGCCGAAATAAACAAGACAAGCGCGATAGCAAGCGTTATCAGGCGGTGTTTAAGGGCGGCAGTCAGAAAGGGTTCGTAAAGCCTGCGCAAAAACCTCATCAGGGGATTGCTGCCCTCGCTGTGCATTTTTCCGCCAAGCAAATAGGTACACAAAACCGGGACCAGGCTCATGCCGATAATCGTTGCGGCGATCATCGCGAAGGTCTTTGTATAGGCAAGGGGATGGAATAGTTTTCCCTCCCGGCCCTCGAGGGCAAACACCGGGACAAAGGCGAGTATGATGATCGCCATCGAGAAAAAGACGGGGCGCCCGACGAGTTTCGTCGATTCGAGCACGGCCCTTCGAACCGCCGGCCGGTCCTTCGTATCGATCTCATTCTTTTCGATATAGCGGAATGCGTTTTCGGTGACCACGATTCCCGCATCGACCAGCACGCCGATCGCGATCGCTATTCCCGCGAGCGACATGATGTTCGAGCTTATGCCCATAAAGTACATAAACAGGAAGGAGGTCAGCACGGCGAGAGGTAGCGGAATCGAAACGATCAGGATCGAACGAAAATGAAATAGAAAGAAGATGTGGACAAGCGAGACAAGAATGAGCTCCTCGATCAGGGTCCACTTTAGGGTATCGGAGGCCCGGTTTATAAGCTCCGTCCGGTCGTAAAACGGAACGAGACTGACGCCCTCCGGGAGGCCCACCTGGATCTCCTTGATCTTTTTCTTTGTCGCATCGATGACCTCGAGGGTGTTTACGCCGTAGCGCGCGATGACGACCCCGCCGACCGCCTCCTTGCCGTTCTTATCCAATGCCCCGACGCGAAATGCGTCTCCAAGTTTTACGTTGGCGACATTTTTTACAAAAACGGGCGTTCCGTTCGAGGAACCGATCACGATATTCTCGACATCCGCCGTCGATTCGATCAGACCCACACCGCGGACCACCGCCCAGCGCCCCGATTGCTTGACGACATTTCCGCCGACGTTCGTATTCGAACGCCTGGCCGCCTCGACGACTTTAGAAATTGGTATCCCAAACCCGCGAAGTTTGCCCGGGTCAATATCGATCTGGTATTGCTGTACGAAACCGCCGACTGATCCAACTTCGGCAACGCCCTTCACCGAGTTGAGCTGATAGCGCACAAACCAGTCCTGGATCGTACGGAGCTCCCGAAGGCTGTATTTGTCGGATTCGAGTGTGTACCAGAAGACCTGGCCGACGCCGGACGCATCCGGACCAAGCGTCGGCGTCACCCCCTCTGGCAACTGATTAGAAACGACATTGAGGCGTTCGAGGATCCGCGTCCGGGCCCAGTATAACTCGACGTTTTCCTCAAAGATGATGTTGATCATCGAAAAACTGAACGCCGAACTTGCACGCACGACCTTCACGCCCGGGAGTCCCTGGAGGCTGGTTACGAGCGGGTAGGTGATCTGGTCCTCGACTTCCTGCGGGGAACGCCCCGGCCAGTCCGTAAACACGATGACCTGGTTTTCCGAAACATCGGGAATGGCGTCGATCGGGGTATTCCGCAGCGCCCAGTAGCCGGCGCCCGCGACGCCTATAAACAAGGCAATAACGATAACGCGGTTCTGAAGGGACCATTCTATGATTCGGTTGATCATTGTTGGTTAGTTCCAGATTCCAAGTTCGTTTCGGCTGCGCGGTACCTGAGAATTCAAGATCCGATCCCACGAGCGTGAAACTTGGAACATGGAAGATGAAAACTCCTAATACGCCGTCGTCGAGATCGACGTCTTGCCCGATTCCTTGCCTTCGTAACTGATTTGCGCTTGCCATTCACCTGCCATCTGAAGGCTTACTTTGCCGTTGAACTCACCTGGTGTTCCCGTAGTCGTAAGGGTCGCGGCGTCATTCATTTCCGCCATCGAACCCATTGCCGGCATATTGAAATTCAGCGCCGCCGCTTCTATTTCGACCGGATTCCCGGACCCGTCGGTGAACTTGAGGGTAATGTCCTGTTCGCCGTTCTTGAGTTTTCCGTCGGCATTCATTATTGAAACGGTCAGATTGTCGTTCACCTTTTTCTCGGCAATCGTCTTCATTGAAGTTCCGGTTGCGCCACCGCCGCATGCGGCAATAAACAGACTGAAGGCAATCAAAGTTGTAGAAAATAATAACGATTTCATTTTGGTCACTCCTGGTTTAATAAAACGATAAATGTTGAGCCGGAAGAATCTATCCGGCGAAATACAAAACAAAAAACGCGCCGGTTTTTCAGGCACACGGAGTCCTGAAAATAGACGCATTTCGGGTTTAAAAAACTAGATTAAGAGAGAATTGTGGGTTAGAAAAAGCGGGGCGCCGGACGGAATTAAGTCTGAAAGATAATTCCCGTCCCTGATGTCCTTTGGTCTTGTCGAATTCGCAATACGGGAGAATCCGTGTTCGGCCACGGTCGAAACAATAAAGGATGCCTGGACTACGTTCGACGATGAGGGCGCCGACGGCATCGTTTCCGTACAGGACGTAAGCCGGCAAAAGTTATTGCGATGAGGTCCCGCCGTTTCTTTCGCCTTCGCCGCCTTCTTACAGCATTTCATCGGGCAAACCCTGTTCCCATTCATGGTTTCCGCAGCGCTTAGCGGAGCTCCGCCCATGGCGCCAATTGCCATAATAAGAATAAAGAACAAGGTTTTGAGCCGAATCGACATCAATTCGAGTCTACGTTTTAGCAATTCGAAATGTCAATCAATAATTGCCTCATTTGGCACGTAGTGCCGATCAGTCTCCTAGCCGTGGCGTTTACGCCACGGAGAAGGAACGCAATCTCGTTTGCGCCGCGTCAGCGTCGCACAGATCAAAAAGACAAGGATCTTACTTGCCGCGTAACGGCCCCGAGTCTCCCAAGCCGCGGCCATTTCACAATATGAAATCCTCATTTGGCACGTAGTGCCGATCAGTCTGCTAGCCGTGGCGTTTACGCCACGGAGAAGCAGCGTAATCTCGTTTGCGCCGCGTCAGCGGCGCCACAATGAATCAACCAAAAAGAAACCGGTCATCAACCTCGTCGATATCGTGAAGACTCAGAATCCTTCGATACTCGTCTTCAAAACTTAGGTTTGAATGATGTTCGCGCTGGTTTTTGATATAGCTTACAACCGCCGCCACATTCGACTTACTGACGGAGAAAACCGAGTAACCGTCCTGCCAACCGAATGAAAACAAATCGGAGAACTCATTTTTGATCCAGTGAGAGGAACTGCCCTTTATTTGATTCATCAAGACGCTGGGCGAATGAACCGGCTTTGCACGTAGCAATGCGTGGATGTGATCTTCGATTCCACCAACTTGAATCGGAGTAGCGCCGATGTTTCGAGCGATACCGGAAAGATAGTCCCAGATGCGGTTTTCCTTGTCAGGTTTCAGAAAATATTTTCGATTCTTTGTGCTGAAAACAAGGTGATAGAAAAGAGAGGAATAGGTGTTGGCCATGTGAGGTGCCTCCTTGTGAGAATTTTATGGGAATTTATCACAAAGAAGATTTGTTTGGAATATTCGTTTTCAGGCGCCGCATACGCGGCGCGAAAAATCGATTTACATCCCGTGGCCTGAAGGCCACGGCTAGGTGACTGCCTGCCGCTACACGGCAGGTAAGGATTAATTGTTTTGTCAAAGCGGCCCGAAGGCCACGGCTAGGTGACTGCCTGCCGCTACACGGCAGGTAAGGATTAATTGTTTTGTCAAAGTGGCCTAAAGGCCAGGGCTAGGTGACTGCCTGCCGCTACACGGCAGGTAAGGATGTCTACCTGTTTAAGTGGCCTTGAAGGACGCGGCTAGGTGACTGCCTGCCGCTACGCGACGGATTTCGCCTATTTCGGACTTGCGCCGCATACGCGGCACAACGAACCGATTTACATCGCCCGTGGCCTAAAGGCCACGGCTAGGTGACTGCCTGCCGCTACACGGCATGTAAGGATTAATTGTTTTGTCAAAGTGGCCTTGAAGGACGCGGCTAGGTGACTGCCTGCCGCTACGCGACAGGTAAGGATGTCTAGATGTTTAAGTGGCCTGAAGGCCACGGCTGGGTGACTGCCTGCCGCTATGCGACGGATTTCGCCTAGTTCGGACTTGCGCCGCATACGCGGCGCGACAAATCGATTTACATCCCCCGTGGCCTGAAGGCCACGGCTAGGTGACTGCCTGCCGCTACGCGACCAGGTGAGGATGTCTGGATGTTTAAGCGGCCTAAAAGCCACGGCTATCAGACTCGAGCTGCCATACGGCGGTTATGGAATGATTCACCCTCGTGCCATCTCGTTCAACGCGTCGCCCTGCGGGCCTTCGGTTGAATGTTCTTCGACCCGAACTCAAATGCATGACATCCCGCATTATCGCACACACGCCCTCTCGCAAACCCGCCGCCTACCGGACCGAATTCGAAATAAAATCGCGGAAAATATCACAAAAACGCCCGCTGAAACAAACGCGGCTGAGAAGCCACCGGTCCGAGATACCGAAATCGTCAGGAACAAGAAATTCTAAAAGCCAGAAAAAATAACAGCCATAGTAGGCCATTGCCGTGATCGACAGAATCCATAGGCGGAGAGATTGGACAACAAACTTTAGTTCCTTGTTCAAATGGTGTTCATCTGTTCTTTTGTCTATTTCGATTCCAGTTTAACGGCGAGCTCTTTCATTTTTTCCAAAGTCCGCCAATAAGCGTCTTCCATGAAAACATGCCTGAATTCGCCATTTCGGCCGATACTGTAAAGTCCGTCAATACCGGTTCCCCGCTCAAAACGCTTCCTGTCTTCTTCATATTCTTTTAGGAACACGGGATAAGCCAGCGGTGTTCTGAGGACGCGGCAGCCGAGATATCTCTCTTTTGCGTCGGGGATAAGTTCTGAAAGGCGTTCGACACAGAGTTCACCAAGTGCGTCTTCATCCATCTCCCAGATCTCATCGCCTTTTTCACAACCGATATCGGCCGTGATCAGGGTCTTGCCTTCCGGCGCCAGCCAGGGCATCGAAACGGCCGTTTCCGTCAGGCGAAAGAACGGAAACCTGTCTTCGGGTGTCCAGACAACGACATCCGGGATCAAACCGCGTCCTTCAAAACGCAGATTTACAAACGTCATCGGACGAAACTTAAACTTCGAAAGATAGTCGAGTTCGTCGGTACCCGTTACGAGCTTTGGCAATATATGCGCGGGCGCTGTGCTTACGACAGCGGATGCCTCATACCTTTGTCCGCCGGCCTCGACCGCAACCGCCTTCCCGTTTTCGACGACGATTTTCTTTACCGGAGAACCAAGACTGATCGATTCCCCTATGTCTTCAGCCAGTTTCCGGCACAGGACGCCAACGCCCCCCTCCGGGTAAACGTGCCAAACACCGGGGTTTTCAGGTTTCTCGCGGCTGTAACCGCACGAGACCGCGCGGCCCGTAACCCGGCTCGCGAATTTCAAATAGAGCGTATGCAGTATGCTTCCGGGGATACTGTCGCCGACCGATGAGGCGAGATTTTCACCACTTGCGCCGGACCACGCTTCGGTTAGCGGAATAGCGATTTCCCCGGCGAGTTTCGGGCCGTAGCTTGCGCTAAACCATTCTTTTGCGGTTTCCGGACGAGTGCCATCGAAAAGCAACGCGAATTTTTCCCTGATCGCACTGACAACGAAACGCGGGACAGCCAGCAATCCAAATGGATAGCTATAGGAACGCCCGCCAACCCAGACCGATTCCCCGTATCTTGCCACGTCACGGCATTCTTCCCCGACGCCGATTTCGTTTGCCAGGCGGTTCGTTACGAAATGAGCACCGAAGTCGTAGGTAAAGCCGTCTTTGTCGTGGAAGCTCTGCGCGAGTCCCGCAATTTTTTCGCCAGCTTCAAACAGCAGGAAGGGAACGCCTTTTTTGTTTAAATAATTCGCGGCAGTAAGTCCAGCAAGACCGCCGCCGACTATAATGACCGGCTTCAAATCAGCCCGCTTCGCGGTTTCCGTTGATTCCAGGGGCTTTCTAAGCGTCAAATTAAGCAGGGCTCCATTGCCAAAGAACTGGAAAATCGAATCCAGGGCAGTAAAAAACGTAAGAGCAACGGGGGATCGCAGGCTGAAGCGTTCGAACAACCATGACGGAAATCCGCGATCGACAAGTAAATTACGAATCGAAAAGGTCCAGTTTACGGGACTTACCTGTGTCGAGATCCGTTTGACCTCAAATTCCTTCTTCAGCGCGAGCCGCTCGAGATTTGATTTGTTGAACAGGTTCCAGTGTCTTGGAAAATGATAACCGCCCCAGTGCCGTTTCCTGAACAATCTAAAATCAAGGGAGCCGGTGTTGTCTGTGACAACTACGAGTTTTCCGCTTGGTTTCAAAAGCCTTCTGATATGACTGAGAAAACCGGAAGGATCGGAAACATGCTCGATCGTCTGCACGGTAAAGATCAGATCAAATTCATTGTCCGCGAATTCGGAAGATTCCAATGTACCGATCTCGATATCGATTCCTTTGCTGCGGCCTAGAGCGGCCGCACGTTCGTCGACATCAATTCCGCAAAGCTTCCACGACTTGCTTCCGAATTCGGCAAGCAGATCAAGATGAAACCCGTCGCCGCAACCGACATCCAGGATCTTGGCGTCCGCAGGCAGGCCTTCGCACCATGACAAAACCCTGCGAGCTTCAAGTCGGCGCCTCACCCTGTAGACAAGACCAAATTCCCGTTCCGAGAATTCGAATGCGTGATAGTTAGCGGGGTATATCCTTTCGAACTCGGAAAAGGCGGGGCGGGGATTCAGAAACACAAGCCCGCAGCCGCGGCATTGGTCGATATAGAATGTGTCGGCACTCGTCCGGTACTCAAAATCCTCCCCGGCGGCGATGCGTGCGGAGTCGTTCTTATCGCAAACACAACAGACGGCGGCTTCGGTTCTCAATTCGGCCGAGTCAATACGGACCGGCCCGGGATAACCCGTTTTCGGTGCTATGTCGATATCAAGGTCTGAACGTGCTAGATCCAATCTTCTTTCCAATTTAGTGATTTACTCCGGAAAATCCGCCAATGACTCCCGGTCTGCAATAAAAAACACCGAATCGTCAAAACCTTCCCAAAACCAATCGTTTCTCGGGGATTTCGAACCAACTTTGTTGCACCGGTCCGGTGATTAGCGTTTTGTTTATAATTTATCGGTTAAAATAACTCGGCGAAATGACTGATAGTAGAAGATGACGAGGGAATTGTCGACTTTCTTTCAAAAGGCCTCCGTGAAGCGGCTTTTGCGGTCGACATTGCGGTTGACGGCGAGGAAGCGCTCTATCAATCGTCAATTAACGATTATGACGTGATAATTTTGGACTTCATGATTCCCCATATCAACGGCTTCGAGGTTTGCAAGTCGCTGCGCGAGAACGGCGAAACTACGCCCGTCCTGATGCTGACCGCGCGCGATGCCGTCCGCAACCGGATCGAGGGCCTCCTACAGGCACGGAACCTTCCATCAACCTCTGCGCTTCTGTGGCAGAAACATCCCCCAAGGGCTAAAGCTTAAGACTTCTCAGACGGAGCGCGTTGGCGATTACCGAAACCGAACTGAAAGTCATCGCGGCGCTCGCGATCATAGGGCTCAGAAGGATTCCGATCACCGGAAAAAGTACTCCCGCCGCCACCGGCACACCGAGCAGGTTGTATACGAAGGCAAAAAACAGGTTTTGACGGATGTTACCCATCGTCGCACGGCTGAGTTTCTTCGCCCGGAGTATTCCCGTCAAATCCCCTTTCAAAAGCGTGACATCGGCCGATTCGATCGCGACATCCGTTCCTGTTCCCATTGCGATGCCCACGTGAGCCTGTGCCAGGGCGGGTGCGTCGTTGACCCCGTCTCCCGCCATAGCGACGATCCTTCCCTCAGCCTGGAGTTCTTTTACTTTTGCCGCCTTCTCTTCCGGCAGGACCTCTGCGAATACCGAGTCGATCCCCAGTCTTCTGGCAACCGCTTCAGCAGTTGTACGGTTGTCGCCGGTCATCATTACCACCTTGACGTGCTCTTTGTGGAGTGCCCGGATCGCGTCGGCGGCCGTTTCCTTTACCGAATCCGCAACACCTATCAGTCCGGCCAACTCCCCGTCTACGGCGACAAACATAACCGTTTGGCCCTCGTTTCGGAGTTCGCCCAATTCGACGGGGTCCGCTTCTGGCAGTTTTACGGATCGTTCCGATAAGATTTTCCGGTTACCGAGAACGATCTCGTGCCCGTCCACCTTTCCAAACACGCCCTTCCCGGTGACCGATTCAAAACCTTCCACATCCCGCAGTTCGAGTTTCGCGGCACCATTCACAATCGCTTCCGCCAGGGGGTGTTCGCTCGAGCGCTCGAGACTCGCGGCGAATACAAGCAGTTCGTCTTCGCTAAAACCAGAGAGCGGGACCACCCTTTGGAGCCGGGGCTTTCCTTCCGTCAGGGTCCCGGTCTTGTCGACAATCAAGGTGTCGACCTTTTCAAGCGTCTCCAGCGCCTCAGCCTTTTTGATCAGCACACCGTGTTTCGCGCCGTGACCCGTTCCGACCATGATCGACATAGGCGTAGCAAGGCCGAGCGCACACGGGCATGCGATGATCAGCACCGAAACCGCCGCGACCAATGCATACGTAAACGATCCGAAGACCATCCACACGACAAAAGCGGTTACGGCGACGATGATCACAGCCGGCACAAAATATGCCGAAACGACATCCGCGAGCCTCTGAATCGGTGCCCTCGAGCGCTGTGCCTCGCCGACCATTCTTACGATCTGCGCGAGAAGCGTTTCGCTTCCTACTTTTTCGGCACGCATAAAGAAACCGCTCCTGCCGTTTATCGTTCCGCCGATGACAACATCGCCGGCGGTCTTTCCAACGGGTATCGATTCACCGGTCACCATCGACTCGTCGATCGATGTCTCACCCTCGGTAATGACTCCATCAACCGGTATCTTTTCGTTGGCACGGACTCGAAGTTTCGCGCCGATCTGCACTTCAGAAAGAGCAATCGTTTCTTCCGTGCCGTCTTCAAAAACCACCGTTGCCGTTTCGGGTGCGAGCCGCAGCAGCTCCTTGATTGCCGACGACGTCTGGCTGCGGGCCCTTAATTCGAGTACCTGTCCGAGCAGAACGAGGGTCGTGATTACCGCCGCCGCCTCAAAATAGACGGGGATCAGACCGGTATGATGATCCATCATCGAGTGTGGAAATAAACCTGGTACGAAGAGCGCGACAAGGCTGTACAGGAATGCCGCCCCCGTCCCCATCGCGATCAGCGTAAACATATTCGGGCTGACATTCCTGATCGAATTCCACGCCCTTACAAAAAACGGCCAGCCGCCCCAAAGGACCACGGGCGTAGCCAAAACGAATTGAATCCAGACCGAGACCCTGGGCGACAGTAACTGTTGAAACCCTGGCACCATTTCGCCCATCGCAAGCGCCAGAACCGGCACCGAAAGCACGACGGATATCCAGAATCTCCGGGCCATATAAGCGAGTTCCGGATCTTCAACGTCCTCAAGCGATATGACCTTCGGTTCGAGCGCCATCCCGCAGATCGGACAACTTCCGGGTCCGATCTGAATTATCTCGGGATGCATCGGGCAGGTGTACTCCTCAGCCGCTTGCGGCTGAGGAGCGTTCCGGGTTCCAGGTTCCATGTTCAAAGTTTGTTCACTCGAACTTGAAACTTGGAACTTGGAACTTGAAACTCCCTGCCGCTCGCCTGCATCGGGCGTGTGCTCCCGCGAACCGCCAGAATCTGAGACCTCCTCCAGGAAAGGCCCCGGGTTCTGACGAAACTTATTCAAACAACCGACCGCGCAGAAATAATATGTTTCGCCTTCATATTCGTATTTTCCGGCAGCAGACGAAGGCAGGACCAGCATCTTGCAGACCGGGTCGATGTGCGGTTCCTCAATTTCGACAGGACTACGCGAAATCCCGACGGGTGCAGAGTTCAGGGTCTCAGGTTTAATGTCCGGAGTTTGTTCACTCGAACTTGAAACTCCGAACTCTGAACTCTGAACTCCTTCGGTCTTCTGCAAATACTTCTCCTTACACTGAACCGCGCAGAAGTAGATCGTGTCTCCATCGATTTCGACTGAAGCTGCAGCCGTTTCTTTGCTGACCGTCATTCCGCAAATTGGGTCGATATATGTTTTCATCTCTCTTGTTTGAAACAAGCGCACCCGTTTGACTGCATACAAGATAGTAAATGTGCTAACTCAACTAATTCCGGATGTGCTATTTTTTGCTTCCAGCAGATTGTAGATCAGGGCCAAAACCCAGCCAAAAAGCCCTGAAAACAAAGACCAAACCACAAGTCCCGTGATCACGCCGGAAAACGTCAGGGTCCACATCGCTCCTTCGAGGTTTGCATGGACCATATGACCCGACATGTTCATCATCGGACCCGGGATCATCGCCACAACCGCACTGCAGAGAAGCCAAAAAACAGCCGCCGCTGTTGCGCTTGCTATACCAAATGATATCGGATTGATTTTCATAATGACCTCCTTATCTTGTCTGAATTCAATCGTACAACATGACAGTAAGTGTCAAGTCAAGAGAAAAATTTTATTCCGAAAATGATTCGATCAAATGGCACACTGAATGGCCGTCGGGTACTTCATCTTTCATGCTCTTCCATTGTTCTTTGGCACCTTCGATCTTCTTTTGGAGTCGCTGAAGTTGCGCGATCTTCTTTTTGTTTTCGGCGACGCGTTTTTCGATAATCTCGCGCACTACCGGACATGGGGACTCTCCGTGATCCGCCATATTGATGATTTCCGCAATCTCCTTGAGCATGAAGCCAAGCTCCTTCGCATTTGTGATGAAACGCAGGAGCTTAATATCCGAATCTTTATAGACTTTGTATCCATTGGATTCGAGCCTGCCCGGGTTCAGCAAACCGATCCTCGTATAATGCCGGACCGTAAAAACAGGTACATTGGCCTTCCGTGCCAAAACGCTGGTCGTGATATTGCTCATTACACTATTTTTAGCATATTCTTCCCGCGGGAAGAGCAAAACAAATTTGAATATCCAAAAACTGACTAATTAAGGAGGGATTAAATGATTATCGTAAAAATCATTCTCGCGCTTCTCTTGCCGCCGATAGCCGTCGCAATGCAGGTTGGAATCACAACGCATTTTTGGATCAACATAATACTCACGCTGATCGGCGGAGTTCCCGGCGTGATCCATGCCCTGTGGGTGATCATCACCGACCAGGGACGCTAGCTGAACACCATCCTGGGTGGGCTTCCACGCCGGCAATATCCGGCCTCATTCGCGCCTTGCGGGCCTCCGTGTCTTGCCTGTAAGATACCCGCGCAATTGATGTTATGCTCTTGACGTAATGAAAGAAAGTTCATTCGATCTATTACGTGCACGTGCCGGTTTCGTGATCGGGCCGCTTGTCTTTTTTGCCGTCTTGTTTGCTCCCTTCGAACTGGCTCCGGAAGCCCACCGGCTGGCGGCGATCATCTCATTTGTCGTCGTTCTCTGGATTTGCGAATCGGTGCCGCTGCCCGTCACCGCCCTGTTTGGGGCCCTGCTTTGCGTTGTGCTCCGCGTTGCACCGGCGAAAGAGGTCTTTGGACCATTTGGCGACCCGCTTATCTTTCTCTTCATCGGTTCTTTCATACTCGCCCGTGCAATTTTCTTCCACAACCTCGATCGAAAATTCGCTTTCGGGGTATTGTCCATCAAGTGGATCGGCGGACGTCCGACACGGATTCTGTTCGCGTTCGGAATCGTCACGGCAGTCGCGTCGGCGTGGCTTTCCAACACGGCGACAACGGCGATGATGTTCGCGATCGGGATGTCGATCATTGGGTTTCTTAAAGAGCAGGAAAAAGAGACCGGGATCAAAATCAACCCGAATTTTGCGGTTGTCCTGATGTTGATGACATCTTTTGCGGCGACCATAGGGGGTCTGATGACACCTATCGGGACACCCCCGAACGTGATCGGGCTCGGATTTATAAGGCGGCTTTTGGGTTCCGACATTTCGTTCTTCAAATGGATGTTGATCGGGGCGCCGATCGCGATCGTTTTGTACCTGTTTCTTTACTATTACTTTCGGCTGGTTGCGCCGGCGGGGGTTGAAAAGATTCCCGGCTGCGGCGAAATAATACAAAAAGAAAAGGCAAAACTCGGCCCCTGGACACGCGGTCAGAAATCGACCGTAATCGCCTTTTCTGTGACCGCGGGAATTTGGATCTCAACCGGGATATTCGCCGCGATAGCAGGTGAATCGAGTCCGTCTTACCTCGCAGTCCGGGCGAGTTTTCCGGAAGCGGCGGCGGCGGTGCTGGGAGCGCTCTTGCTCTTTGTACTTCCAGGAAACAAAAAAGGAGAAAGGGCGATCAAATGGGACGAGGCGGTCAAGATCGACTGGGGTGTGATCCTTTTGTTCGGCGGCGGATTTGCGCTCGGCGTACTGTCATTCAAAACCGGGCTGGCGGAAGAAATAGGACGAGGAGTGACCGGCATGCTGCCCATGACTGAAGGTCCCTGGCTGCTGATCGCCTCGGTTTTTGTTGCTGTTTTGATATCCGAGACTACTTCTAATACCGCTTCCGCAAATATGGTCGTGCCGGTCATTATTGCCGTTGCGCAGGCGAACGGCACGGATCCACTGATACCGGCGCTTGGCGCAACGCTCGGAGCGAGCCTCGGGTTCATGCTTCCGGTCTCGACCCCCTGCAACGCGATCGTCTATGGTTCGGGCCACATACCCTTGATGAAGATGATACGGTATGGAATTGCGCTCGATATCTTTGGCGCGATCGTGATCATCATCGGCCTCAGTGCCCTGGCGCCGTTTATCACCGGATAGGGACGAGGGACGGGAGACAGGTAACACGGGACGGGTTCGGAATTACGCGATCGGCCGTGATTCCTTTAGTCGAGTGGTCGATGGAACGTCGGTCTATTGCAGGAGGGAGGAAAAAATGCCAATTCAAATAAAAGCCGCGGTCGCCGCATTGATACTGTCATGTATCTCGTCTTTGGTGGCCTTATACTTTCACGAAATCGAGGCGACCGGTTTTGGATATAGCGATTCCTGGAGTCTCGGAGCCAGCATTTTGTGGGTTGCGATTATCATGTGGCTGATCTGGGATGTCGTTAAAAACAGGAAGGACATAAGGGTGACGCTGGTCATCGTCAGTATCATTATGTTCGCCGCAACCGCCCTGGACGTGCTGGCCGCTGATTTTGGGCTTGCACAAACCTTCGACGCGTTTGAGTTCGTGCTTTGGTTGGTAGCGTTCGTTTTTCTGAATCTGGCGTCAAGTAAAGAGTGGTTTGGCCATGGGCAAGTGAATGGGTGAGCGGCCTACGATTCAGGAGTCAGGATTCCGGTTTCAGGATTCAGGCTTCATTCCCGTTGGACAGACATGAGACTTGGAATTTGAAACCCCGGATCTTGTTGAGAACCCTCGTAAAAGGCTCAATCGAGATTACCCTTCCAAGATCTCTTGCGGATTTTCCCATAACAAGCAGCGCTTTGATCAATAAATCCAATGTGATGCCGGGATCTCCCGCTTTCATTTTTTGGCAACCCGGGACTGACTAGAACCCATCGCCTTTTTTGCTGTGTTCGCGGACTCTCTGCCTTTTCCGGTGAAGCATGCTCAAAGGCCTGTACTGTCGGCCCGGGACGCAACCGAAACCCGATCTCGACGCATCTCAAATCCAATGAAGGAATTCGATCCAAATGCACTGAGAGTGGCGAAACCATGCGGTGTCGAGTGGGACTCGATGACCGGCGACGAGCAAAAGCGGCGTTGCGATTTGTGTGAACTCGATGTCTACAACATTGAAGAAATGACCCGGCGGCAAGTTGCCCGTTTGCTTTCAATGCCGGATGGGCGGATCTGCGGCCGGATTCGAAGACGCGCGGACGGGACGATCGTCACACGAAACTGCCCGAAGGGTATTCGCGACTACGGATTTCGAATGGCGCGCATCGCCGGGGCGGCCTTGTCGGCGGTTTTGGCAATGTTTTCAATAACATACACACAGACCGACACCTCGCCTTCGGTTCAGGAAAAAACCACGGTGACGCGACGGATCACAGGCGAAAACGGTATTAAGGGATCGGTTTCCGATCAGGTGGGAGCATTGATCCCGGGCGCTGGAATCAAAGTCCGCAGAAAGGGAACCGATTTCGGCATTGAGTTTAAAACAGAGCCGACTGGGGAATTCAGTCTGTCCGATATTGAGCCGGGAGTATATGAATTGGAGGTGTCGGCGGATGGATTTGAAACAAAGTCTGTGCGAAGCCTGGTCGTCAACAAGAATGAAGTCGTTTATCTCGCAATACGACTAACAAGCGGTCCGGTCGAAATGATGGGAGACATTACGGTCGCAATACACACAAATCTCGGGGTTCGTATTCTGGATCAAAACGGCGCGGTCCTTCCGGGTGCAGCATTAAGCGTCCAAAACCGTGATTTAGAGGCGAAACGTTTGTTTATCTCGGATGTCCAGGGCGAGATCGCCACCTACCTGGATCCGGGTGTATATGATCTGACGATTACGATGGATGGTTTTGAAACGAAGCGGATTAGGAACTTTGTGATCGATTCCGACAAGCCCGTCCAAATAAATGTCGAATTAAAGGTCAAGCAAATTCGCCTTTTTGGTCCACGCATTCTGACGGGCGATGAAGACATCGCGGGCAGCATAAATGACGCATTGGGCGCGCCAATTCCGGATGCAAAGATCGAGCTATTTAAGGTCGGCAATAAAAATAGAATCGGGAAGACTAAAAGCGACAGGTTCGGTGCCTTTACATTTAAAGAGATCGAGCCCGGTGAATATCGACTGGTCATTTCAGCCACACATTTTGGCACAAAGACGATTGAGAGCCTTTTGATCAAATCCGGCGATACGGCAGAGGTCGATGTAACGCTCGATCCTGCAATTACGACGGTTGAGGTCGGGATAATTCTGGAGAACCCCTTGATCGACTTCGATAAGACCGACATCTCCACGACGGTATATCGGCGGCCTTAACACCCGCTTATCAGCACGACGCGGACAGCGTCGAATCTGGCGTGATGCGACCCCGTCGGGGTGGTCGGGAGAATAAGCGAACTGAAGGCCCCGGCTGGTAGACCTCCTGTCCCTACGGGACGGTTAAGGCATCCCAAATTCCTGCAACCTCGAGCTTTGAACCATAAACCTTGAACTGCAAGCGCTGCGCGCTTGCTCTACTCCCACTCAATCGTGCTGGGAGGCTTGGAAGTGATGTCGTAGACCACGCGGTTGACTCCGCGTATTTCGGATGTGATTCGCGAGGAGACCTTAGCGAGAAAATCGAGCGGCAGGCGGGTCCAGTCGGCGGTCATTCCATCGGTCGAGTTGACTGCACGCAGCGCGATCGTAGTTTCGTACGTTCGGAAGTCGCCCATAACGCCAACTGATTTGACGGGAAGAAGAACTGCAAAGGCCTGCCACGTTTCGCCGTAAAGCTCGTTTTCCTTTAGTTCATCAATGAATATCTTGTCGACTTTCTGCAGCAGTTCGACCTTTGGCCTTGTGACGCTGCCGAGGATTCGAACCGCGAGGCCGGGCCCGGGAAAGGGGTGGCGCTGGAGTATCTCGTCAGGTATGTCCAGATCGGCTCCGATTATACGAACCTCGTCCTTGAACAATTCAGACAAGGGTTCGATCAGCTTGAGATGCATCTTCTCAGGCAATCCACCGACGTTATGATGTGTTTTTATTGTCACGGAAGAGCCGTGGATGGGTACCGACTCGATTACGTCCGGATAGAGTGTTCCCTGGACCAGCCATTTAACGCCCCCGATTTTTTTGGCCTCGGCGTCAAAAATGTCGATAAACGTTTTCCCGATCGCGATCCGTTTTTTTTCTGGTTTTGACTGCTTTCCAAGGGCTGCATAAAACTCGTCCGCCGCATCGACTCCAATCACATTCAGGTGCAGATTGTTTTTGTACATCCGGAGCGTGTCTTCGAATTCCCGATACCTAAGCAGACCGTTGTTTACAAAAATACATGTTTGCCTGTCGCCGATGGCCTTGTGTACGAGCATCGCAGCGACCGTCGAATCGACTCCGCCCGAGAGGCCGCAAACAACCCTGTCATCCGGCCCGACAGTCTCGCGTATCGTTTCCACCTCTTCTTCAATAAACTGCGCAGGAGTCCAGTCGCCCTCGACACTGCAAATATAAAAAAGAAAATTCCTGAGAATGTCTTTGCCTTTCGGCGTATGCGCTACTTCGGGATGAAACTGAACGGCGTAAATATTGGACTCGGGATTCTCGATCGCTGTGATCACATCCCCGGTACTCGCAGTCTTGTGGAAACCTTCGGGCAACTCGGTCACGTGGTCGCCATGACTCATCCAGACATCCAGTTCCTCGGGAAGGTTGCTGAAAAGGCGCGTCGGCCCGCTTTGTCTTTTAAGCTGCGCGTGACCGTATTCGCGCTCGTATGCGGGTTGGCTTTGGCCGCCCAAATCAACCGCGATAAGCTGCATTCCATAACAAATGCCGAGTATCGGGACATTGACATTGGCGTAGAATTCCTTTGAAAGCCGCGGCGCGTCCTCGTCGGTAACACTCGACGGTCCCCCGGAAAGAATTACGCCCTTTGGGTTTAACTCCTTGATGCGGTCAAGTGATGTGCTGAAAGGATGTATTTCGCAATATACGCCCTGCTCGCGCACCCGACGGGCGATGAGCTGCGTGTATTGCGATCCAAAGTCGAGAATAAGTATGAGTTCGTGTTGAGATGACATTGAAATGGGATTATACGAAAGCCGGCGGGCAATGGAAAATGGAAAACGGATAATGGGAAATGGGAAGTGAAAAATGCGGAATCGAATTGAATTCGAAGAAGAAAGAATTATTTTCGGGACCTAACAACTAGTTAATTTTTCTTTTCACATTTTCTATTGATCAGTCTTCCGCGGACATCGTTAATTCGGTCTTGATCCTTTGAATGTCGCCGCCGATCGAACTCACCTTCTTAACGATTGTTTCGTAACCGCGGTCGATGTGATAAACACGGTCGATCAATGTCTCTCCCTTTGCCGCAAGTCCCGCGATAACCAGTGAAGCCGATGCACGCAGATCCGAAGCGAGGACCTTCGCGCCCGTAAGGGGAGTCGGTCCGCTAACGGTCGCCTCGTTGCCATGGATGTCGATATCGGCACCCATTCTATGAAGCTCCGCGACATGCATAAAGCGATTTTCGAAGATGGTCTCCTTTATCAACGACTTACCTTCGGCCTGGGTCATCAAGGTCATATACTGTGCCTGCATGTCGGTTGGGAAAAGAGGATGCGGTTCGGTCGTAACATCGTTTGCCCTGAGTCCACCCGGCGCACGCTTTACGTGAAGCGTGGAGTCATCGATCTCTTCTATTTCGACACCGGCCTCGCGAAGTTTTTCTATCACGGCAACGATGTGTTTGGGTTCGCAGTTCTCGATCGTGAGGTCGCCGTCCGTGATCGCCGCGGCGACGATAAATGTCCCAGTTTCAATACGATCCGGGATAATCGTGTGTTCCGCAGCGCCCAGGCCCTCGACACCTTCGATTGTGATTGTCGGGGTGCCCGCTCCGCTAACCCTGGCTCCCATCTTGTTGAGCAGATCCGCAAGGTCTTCGATCTCGGGTTCACGTGCGGCGTTGCGGATAACGCTTGTACCGGTTGCATGGACCGCGGCCATCATCACATTCTCCGTACCCGTCACGGTGAC